>NZ_JBSGIT010000005.1:0-243187 GCF_053605205.1 Gordonia sp. NPDC003950
GCCGGATGCTCCGGGTCAAACGAGTGCTATCCCAGCGACCGCTACCAGTACTGAACCTGCCACACCGTAGACGATCCAGTAAGACCCATTAGGTTATAGCGAGCGTTCGCTCGGCGGGGCCGAACTGTCCGATGTGCGACCGGTGAGTTCCACGGTCGGCGACGGTCATCACCTATGACCGCGGCGCACGTGCCCGACCACTCGGCACCACCGGCCACACACCACCACACGAGAGGCCCGAGATGACCACGATCGACCTGTACTACGAGATCCACGGGCCCGACGACGGTTCCACACCGCTCGTCCTGGTACACGGCGGCGCCGGTGTGATCGACGTCGACTGGGGTCACGCGATCCGCGTGCTATCCCCACACCGCAGACTGATCGCCGTGGAGTTGCAGGGGCATGGCCACACCCCACACCATCGCCGGCCGTACACCTTCGACAACTCCGCCGCCGACATCGCGGCGCTGGTGGAGTCGCTCGGTGTGGGACAGGTCGACATCATGGGCTTCTCCAACGGCGGGCCGACGGTCCTGCGGTTCGCATTGCGTCGTCCCGAGCTCACCAGGCGTGTGGTGGTGGCCTCGGGTTTCACGCGCCGCGACGGCATGATCGACGGTTTCTGGGACTCCTTCGACGATCCGAGTCCGGACGGGGTGCCGCCGCTGCTCGCCGAGGCCTATGGCCGAATCAACCCCGACCCGGACGACTTCCGCCGGATGTTTGAACTCGACGTCACCCTGATGTGTGGATTCGTCGACTGGGCCGACGCCGACCTGGCGGGACTACGGGCGCCGGCGATGTTCGTCAGCGGTGACCGCGACATCGTCCGCGGCGAACACACCCTCGCGATGAGCCGACTCGCCCCGGACGGTCGAGCGCTGGTGGTGCCCGCGGCACACGGTGACTACCTGGGTGCGGTGGTCGCCGAGGAACTCGATGAGGCCCTCGTCGCCTCCACCTGGCGGCTGATCACCCGATTCCTCGACGGCGACTCGTGAGTCCAGGGAATAGCGCCTTTCCGCGCGTCGGTGACGCTACCGATGATCCGCTCGGTGACCGCACGGTCGAGGACCGTCAGGCGGAAACCGTCGGAGCCACAGAACCTGCCGTGAATCCCGTTCGCGGCCAGTGCCCGTCCCACGGCGAGGCCGCCGGCACCCGGCAGGTAGACGAAGTTGGCGTGGCCGTCGAGGGCCTCCACACCCACGGAGGCGAGGGATCGTGCGAGGTGTGTGCGTTCGGCGCGAACGGCCGACATCCGCGCGTCGAGTTCCCGGTGGGCCAACAGTGCCACCGGGACCGCGGCGGCCGCGGCCGCGCTGATCGCGAATGGTATCTCCTGGCTTTGGGCGCCGGCCACCGCCGACGGCGCACCGAATGCGTATCCGATCCGGACCCCGGCGAGCGCATGGGCCTTCGAGAAGGTGCGTAGCACACAGACATTCGGGAACTCCTCGGCAATGGCCACTGCGTCGACCGGGCACTCGCAGTACTCGATGTAGGCCTGGTCGAGGATGACCGGGAGCGCCCCGTCGAGATCCGCGAGGAACGCGCGCAGGCGCGACTCGCCGAGGACGGCGCCGGTCGGATTGTGTGGTGAACACAGGATCACCGCGGCGGTCGAGGAGTCGACCGCCGCGGCCAGGGCGTCGAGGTCGGGACATCCACGCTCGTCGAGAGGGGTGGTGACGAGTCGCACGCCGAGGATCCGCGCGAGAATGCCGAACCCGTCGAAGGTCGGGGCGGGTGTGAGGATGGTGGGGTCAGCGATCCCGTGCTCACGGGCGCACAACATGGCGTCGGCCATAATCGCTTGCGCCACCGCAGTTCCGCCCGGCCCGACGGTCACCTGATTCGCGCCGATTCCCAGATGGGCGGCGATGGCCAGGCGCGGCCGGTCGGCGGTGAACTCGGGATATCGATGGGCGTCGCGGGCGGCGGTCGCCATGGCCTCGACGACGGCGGGCAGCGGTGCGAACGCCGACTCGTTGAGGTCACAACGCACCGGCGCATCTGCGACGGTGGACCCGCGCGGGGTCACGACCGTCCGGACCAACGCACCGCGCAGGCCGCGGCGAAGTCACCGGCGTGGGCGAAGGCCGACATCATGATGACGTCACCGTCGGCGACCTTGCCGCTGTCGACGAGGGCGTCCAGCGTCATCGGGATACCGACCGCGAACAGATTGCCGCAGTCGTCGAAGGTGTCCGGATGCCGTGACTCCGGCAACTCGAGGGCCTCGCGCCAGTTCCGGAGGAAGATGCGCTTCGGCTGATTGGTGATGAACCAGTCCAGATCCCGCGGCGCCACCGGGATTCGGCCGGCGACCTCGTAGGACACCTCCGGCACGAGACGGTTTCCGCGGGAAAGCACCTTGGCGATCTTGGCGTCGGTGAAGCCGACGTGGATCTGGCCGGGGCCGGCCTCCCAATACTTGCGTGGCGGATCGCTGACCGCGGTCATATCCGCCGAGTACTCCCCGAATGACCGGCACACCGTGGCCAGCACCGGATTGCACCCGTCGAGGGTGAGCACGGCCACCGCGGCACCATCCCCGGGAATCGCCGCCTGCGCCTTGGGCCGCACCTGTTCCTGCGTGAAGATCTGACCGGCGGTGTTGGTGGCCACCCCGATCAGTGCCTTGCCTCCGCCGCGGACGCGCAGGAGTGCGCCGGCGATCTCGATCATGTGCACGAAGGCGGCGCATCCGCCGTTGTGGACGTCGAGGACGGTCGTCGGCCGCAACCCCAGGCGATGGGCCACCTCGCCCACGCATCCGCGCACCGGGACCTCGGGAAGCTGGCTGTGGGTGAGCACCACGTCCACGTCGTCGAGGTAGTCCGAACCGTGCCGATCGGCCAATACCGCTGCCGCAGCGACGATCATGTCGGCCGAGGTCTCCCCGTCCGCCGCATGATGGCGGTGTGCGGGGGCTCGGAACATCACATTGTCGGCGAGTGCGTCGTCGGCCGCATACTCGGCGAACCACGTGGCCGGTACCCGGTTGGTGGGGCGGTAGGTCGCCACGTCGGCCAGGCTGATCGCGGGGCTGATCGAGGCGGTCATGAACGCATCCATTCCGGGGTGAGGGGAAGACCGGCGCGGTGCCGGGACTCGGCAATCGCGGTGAGATTGTCGAGTTCGACCTGATGCCCGGCGGCGAACATGTCCCAGAGATCGCCGACCCACTCCTCCCGGCCCGCGGGGGCGGTATCCGGGTAGGGGTTCGAGTCATAGAACGGGTGCCGGCAGTTGGTCCACGTGACCACCGAACCGGGGCGATTCAGGACCACCTGCGCGTCGACGACCCGCATGAGATAGACCATCCACAGGTGATCGGGTTGGTCCCACGCGCAGTGATAGTCCACCGTCATCGCGTCATCGTGGGTGACGGCCCGCACGTAGATGTCGGTGTCGTCATTGAGGCGATCCTGGCCGAGGAACAGTCCGGGCGTCCGCGTGACGCGCAGACCCCGTGTGCTGTACGTCCATTCCTCGAGTGTCCGGGGGTCGGCGAGCCATGCGTACAGCGGGCGCGGCGGCGCGTCGACGTAGCCCTGCACGGTGCAGTAGTCGCCGTAGATCTGCTGATGCGGATAGACCGACCGGATTCGGTCGACGAGCATCGGTGTCGACTCGGCCCGGGAATGGGTCTCGACCCTGATCACTCCCGGCAGGTGTTCTCCCTCGGGAAGATCCGACAATGCGGTGGTGGTCGTCGTCATGGGTGTCCTCTCAGAAACGGTGCAAACGGCGGTAGGTCGTCGGCGTCGACCTCGACGACGACGCAGTTCGGCCCGGGATGTGTCAGTGCGGCGCCGAGGGCCGCGTCGAGCTCGCCGGATTCGGTCACATGCCAGACGGTCAGCGTCGGGAACATCGCGTCGAGTCCGGCGGCGAAGTCGGTGTGCCGGAAGCTGTTCAGCGATGAGGTGGCCGGGAAGTACAGATCCTCACGGGTGCGGCACATGCCGTGGGCGTCGTTGTTCGCCACCACGATCGTGATCGGCGCATCGTGCTCGATCGCCGTGTGGATCTCCATGCCGTGCATCAGGAAGGATCCGTCGCCGGCTATCACCACCGTGCGCGCGGGCGCACCTCCGGCGCCACCGGCGATGGCGACACCGACACCGGCCGCAATCGCGTATCCCATGCCGCCCATGCCCAGGGCCACGGCGAACCGTCCGACACCGAAGGGCAGGTGGTGGATTGCGGCGGCTCCGGTGTTGCCGGCGTCGGCGAACACCGCGGCATGTTCGGGCAGTGCCGCGCCGACGGCCTCGATCACCGAACGCATGTCGGGGTGCGGGCCGTCGGACCGCGGGGTCACGAGGGCGACGACCTCGCGGGCGGCGCCTCCGGGCGCGCACCTCGACTGTCGACGAATGCGTGAGACCAATTGTGCGAGAGCATATTCGAGGTGAACACACTCGATGTGGCGAACGCCGCCGGTGCGCGGCTGATGCGCGCCGAGATGAACGACGGTCCGCTCTGCGAGGATGTCGTCGAGCCCGCCGCGATCGGTCAACGACATCCGGCAGCCGAGCACCAGGATCGTCGACGCCGCAGCCAGGGCGGCATGTGCCGACGGGTGACCCATCACCCCCGTCACTCCCGCGCACCCGGGTCCGGCGATGTCCCGCCCGCCCGGGGACACCACCGTGGTGGCGCCGAGCAGATCGGCGAGCTCCGTCACCGCGTCACCAAGGTGACGCCGTGCCGCCTCCTCGCCTGACCAGATGCACACCTGCCCAGGATCTACTGTACGGCAGAGGGTTTCGGCGATGTGATCCAACACGTCCGGGCGCGGATGAGTCGTTACATCGGCCGGGGCGTCGATATGCGCGCTCCTGGTGACTGCCGCTCCGGAAAAGTGCTGTGCCGCAATATTCTTCGGTATCACAACGGCCGCCGGCAACGATCGGCGCAGTGTCGTGGTGGCAGTGTCGAGTGCGGCGTCGAGGTGGTCGACGGTGTGCACCACCGCAACGGCGCCGACAACCCCGGACAGCACCGACTCGAGATCGATGGTGTCCGGTGGCGACAGCATGTCCTGGAATCCACCGCGGCCGACAGCGTTCGAGGGCGGTGCTCCGATGACGGCGAGTACGGGCACCCGACTGTCATACGACTCGCCGAGTGCGGCGATGACGTTGAGGGCTCCGCCGCCCGAGGTGGTCAGCACCGCCGACGGCGCGCCTCGCATGCGGGCCACGCCGTCGGCCATCGCGCCGGCCGCGAACTCGTGTTTCGCGATCACCGGCGTGATGCCGGGGTGAGCCGATGCCGCGTCGAAGATGTCCTCGATGTTGGCGCCGTGCACCCCGAACACCGTCGAGATGCCCAGTTCGTACAGTCGTGCGCAGACATGATCGGCGACCCTGGCCGATCGCGCACCCGGCGTCATCTGCGAGGCGGATCAGTGTGCGGCCAGAAAGCGGTCCATCGTCCGCTCCGCGAGTGCCGTGATGGTGAGGGACGGATTGACCAGGCCGACGGCCCCCGGGGCGAACGCACCGTCGACGACGTAGAGGTTGTCGTAGCCCTTGACCGCGCCGTTCGCATCGGCGGCCTGTCCGACCACCACTCCGCCGAGTCCGTGGAAGGTAGCGCCCGAACCAAAGCCGGAGAGACGGTCGTACACCGGAATCCCGTTGAGCGCGTGCCCGAATCGACCCTCGGTCCGGTCATGGAAGTGCCGGGCGAAGGCGATGGCCTGCCGGTCCAGGTCGCTGGTGCCCGCGGGGTGCGGATAGTTCAGCGTGGTGCGGCCGGTGGTGTGGTCGTAGTCGATGGTGCCGCGCTCGTCGGTGTGGACCTGGATGAGGTGTGTGGTCGCCAGTGAGCCGGCCGGGGCCGGGAAGGGACTGGCCTGATAGATCATCGTCGCCGGCCCGCCGGGCATGCGATCCTCCCGGATCCGGGCATACCCGGGACCACCTTGGACCGGCCCGTGCTGATCGCGCAGCGCGGTACGGATGATCAGGAAGTCGCCGTTGCCGCCGAAGCCGTTGCCGATCTTGGGGGACAGGCGCGGCAGCGTTCCGCGCGCCCGGGCCTGTACCAGCAGCGAGGTGGTGTGGAACGAGCCCGCGGCCATGAACAGGTAGTCGGCCTCGGTGGTGACGATCCGCACGGTGCGCCCGGCGTCGTCGATGAGTCGTGACCGCACGACGTAGCCCGGTCGCCGGGTGCGCTCGGTGATCTCGAAGACCTCGTGCATCGGTTTGATCGTCACGAATCCGGTGCGTTCGGCCGCCGGCAGGTAGTTGTGGTCGACGGAGTTCTTGGCGCCGCTGTTGACGCCGTAGGACAGGTCGCCGATGGATACGCCCTTCGGTGCGCGACCCGCCAACTCGGCCCGCACGCGGTCCCAGTCGATCGCGTAGTCGACGAATTGCGGCGCGATTCCATAGCGCTTGAGGATCGTCAGCCACGACCGGGCGCCGACGTAGTTGGGATGCGCCAGGATGTCATCGGGGAGCGGGCCGGTACCCAACACCTTCCGGGCGCGCGGGAAGTAGGTGCGCGACAGTTCGTCGTATCCGCTACCACCGGGGAAGACATGCTCGAAGTCGGCCTTGTCCGGCTGCAGGGTGAAGGCCCCGAACACCAGTGAGCCGCCACCGACGCCGGCCCCGTGGACCGATTCGATCCCGTTGCCGCGGATCGTGTCGAGCACACCGGGGTAGGGGGTGGTGGGCGTCCGGCCGACGCTGGAGATCCCGGCGGTGGTGTCGAACCAGGCGGCCCGCCGGTCAGGGCGGTCGAAGGTGGCGAAGGTGTTGCCGTCGCCCCGGATCGGCCATCGGCGGCCGCGTTCGAGGACCGTCGTGCGGATTCCGGCCTGCCCCAACCGCAGGGCCGCAACGGCCCGGCCGAAGCCGCTGCCGATGACGATGGCGGTGGCACCGTCGGCGGCCCTCGCGGGTGCGGCGGCGAACGTGGAACCGAGTCCGGCGGCGGCGAGGCCGGCACCCACCGACCCGACACCGATGCCGCGCAGCAGAGAGCGTCGGGTCAGGGGGGCGGTCGGGAGTCCCGTGGACGAGAAGTCTGAATGCACCCTGTGAAGCTAGCCAGAAAATTAGGCTAGGCATACCTCTTTAGGGGCACCTGGGTGTGATTCACGTCTCACTTCCCGCATTTCGCGAGACACGCACCGATTCCTCTACGAGATCGAGAACTTTGTGCAGGTCATCGGTGGGTTGGCCGGTCGCGAGCCGCGTGATCAACCCGTCGAGGACGAGGTCGAGGTACCCCACGAGGACCTCGGTGGGCACGTCGTCACGGAGTCGGCCCGAGGCGCGGCCTCGTTCGAGTCGCGCCGCCGTGGCCTTCTCCAGATCCGCCGAGTGGGCGCTCCACGCATCCCGGAACTTGGTGTCGGTGCGCAACTTCCGGGCGATCTCGAGCCGGGTGCCGAGCCAGTCGAAGTCCTGCGGGCTGGTCAACATGTCCCGCATGACCTGGACGAGGCCCTGCTCGGCCGCCACGTCGGCCATCCGCTCGGCGTCCTCCTGCGCGAGGGCGAGGAACAACGCCTCCTTGTCCCGGAAGTGGTGAAAGATCGCACCGCGCGACAGACCCGTCGACTCCTCGATGCGTTTGACGGTGGCTCCGTCGTATCCGTACTCCGCGAAGCAATGCCGCGCGCCGTCGAGAATCTCCCGACGACGCGCGGCAAGGCGGTCATCGCTGACCTTGGGCACTGTGCAGATACCCCCGATCAGCCCTTGATCATGTTGCGCAGCACGTACTGCAGAATGCCTCCGTTGCGGTAGTAATCGGCCTCACCGGGGGTGTCGATGCGCACCTTGGCGTCGAACTCGACCGTCGAGCCGTCCTCCTTGGTGGCGGTGACGTGAACCGTGCTCGGGGTGGTACCCGAGTTCAGCTCCTCGATACCGGTGATGTCGAAGGTCTCCGTGCCGTCGAGGCCCAGCGACTTGTGCGACTCGCCCTCCGGGAACTGCAGCGGGATGACACCCATACCGATCAGGTTCGAGCGGTGAATACGCTCGAAGCTCTCGGTGATGACGGCCTTGACGCCCAGCAGGCTGGTGCCCTTGGCGGCCCAGTCACGCGAACTTCCGGTGCCGTACTCCTTGCCACCGAGCACGACCAGCGGAGTACCCGCGGCGGCGTAGTTCTGCGCGGCGTCGTAGATGAAGGCCTGCGGCGCACCCTCCTGAGTGAAGTCGCGGGTGTAACCACCGGTGACATCGACGAGCTGGTTGGCCAGGCGGATATTGCCGAAGGTCGAGCGGATCATCACCTCGTGGTTACCGCGGCGGGCACCCAGCGAGTTGTAGTCCTTTCGGGCCACCCCGTGCTCGTCCAGGTACTGCGCGGCGGGGGTGCCGGGCTTGATGGTCGACGCGGGGGAGATGTGGTCTGTGGTGACCGAGTCGCCCAGCTTCGCCAGCACACGCGCGCCCTTGATGTCGCTGACCGGGTCGGCCTCGAGCTTCATGCCCTCGAAGTACGGGGGCTTACGCACATAGGTCGACTCGTCGTCCCACTCGAAGGTCTTGCCGTCCGGCGTCGGCAGGTTCTGCCACCGCTCGTCGCCCTTGAAGACGTCGGCATAGTCCTCGGCGTACTGCTCGGCCGAGATGGAGCTCTTGATGGTCTCGGCGATCTCCTCGTTGGACGGCCAGATGTCCTTGAGGAACACATCGTTTCCGTCGGTGTCCTGACCCAGCGGATCGGTCTCGAAGTCGAAGTCCATCGTGCCGGCCAGGGCGTAGGCGATGACCAGCGGCGGCGACGCGAGGTAGTTCATCTTCACGTCGGGGTTGATGCGACCCTCGAAGTTGCGGTTACCCGAGAGCACCGCGGTGGCGGTCAGATCGTTGTCGTTGATCGCCTTGGAGATCTCCTCCGGCAGCGGTCCCGAGTTGCCGATGCAGGTGGTGCAGCCGTAGCCGACTAGGTAGAAGCCGACCTTCTCCAGGTACGGCCAGAGGCCGGCCTTGTCGTAGTAGCCGGTGACGACCTGCGAACCCGGGGCCATCGAGGTCTTGACCCACGGCTTGGAGGTCAGGCCCTTCTCGACCGCCTTCTTGGCGAGCAGGCCTGCGCCCAGCATCACCGACGGGTTGGAGGTGTTGGTGCAGCTGGTGATCGAGGCGATCGTCACGATGCCGTGGTCCAGCACCATCGTGCCGCGTTCGGCCGACTCCACCACGACGGGCTTGGACGGACGGCCCGCCGAACCCTTCGACGCGTCGTGCGCCGGAACCTCGTCGTCGGAGAACGACAGCTTGGCCGCACCGGGCGAGGTGGCCGGCGCGTCGGAGGCCGGGAAGCTCTCCTCGCTGGCTTCGTCCACGCCGTTGATCTGCGGGGTGTTGCCCTCTTCGACGTAGTTGTGGATGTCCTTGCGGAAGGCGTTCTTGGCGTCCCACAGTTCGATGCGGTCCTGCGGGCGCTTCGGGCCGGCGATCGACGGGACGACCGTCGACAGGTCGAGCTCCATGTACTCCGAGTACTCGGCCTCGGCGGCATCCTTCTCCAGCCACATGCCCTGTTCCTTGGCGTACGCCTCGACGAGGTCGAGGGTCTCCTGGCTGCGGCCGGTGAGCTTGAGGTAATTGATGGTCTCGCCGTCGATCGGGAACATCGCACAGGTCGAGCCGAACTCGGGGCTCATGTTGCCGATGGTGGCGCGGTTGGCCAGGGGCACCTCGGCCACGCCGTTGCCGTAGAACTCCACGAACTTGCCGACCACGCCGTGCTTGCGGAGCATGTCGGTGATGGTGAGCACCACGTCGGTGGCGGTCACACCCGGCTTGGCGGCACCGGTGAGCTTGAAACCGACGACGCGCGGGATGAGCATCGACACGGGCTGTCCGAGCATCGCTGCCTCGGCCTCGATACCGCCGACGCCCCAACCGAGCACGCCCAGGCCGTTCTCCATGGTGGTGTGCGAGTCGGTGCCGATGCAGGTGTCGGGGTAGGCGACACCGTCACGCACCATGATGGAACGGGCCAGGTGCTCGATGTTGACCTGGTGGACGATGCCGGTGCCCGGGGGGACAACCCGGAAGTCGTCGAACGCGCCCTGGCCCCAGCGGAGGAACTTGTAGCGCTCCTCGTTGCGCTGGTACTCGATCTCGACGTTGCGCTCGAGGGCCTGCGAATTGCCGAAGGCCTCGATGATGACGGAGTGATCGATGACCATCTCGGCCGGTGCGAGGGGATTGACCTTCTCCGGGTCGCCACCGAGTTCCTTGACAGCGTCGCGCATGGTCGTCAGGTCCACCACGCACGGGACGCCGGTGAAGTCCTGCATGATGACGCGCGCCGGGGTGAACTGGATCTCGATGCTCGGTTCGGCCGAGGGATCCCAGTTGGCGATCGCCTCGATGTGCTCCTTGGTGATGTTCGCGCCGTCTTCGGTGCGCAGGAGGTTCTCGGCGAGGACCTTCAGGGCGTAGGGGAGTTTCTCGGTGCCCTTGACCGCGCTGAGGCGGAAGATCTCGTAGGAGTTGTCGCCCACCTCAAGGGTGCCCTGGGCGCCAAACGAATTGATGCTCACGTTGTTCCACTCTCCTCTGGCCGACGGGCTGCGTCGGCATTGTGCGTCCCGGGCGAGAAGTCCGGGCCTACTCCGGGCTCATCGGCGAGCGTCACCATCTCGTCGACTCTGACCATCCCCCGACGGGCTGCGCCGGGGTCGTGCTGTTGTGTCATCCAGCTGTGTCATCCAGCGACCGCGGGGTTTCCGCGGCGACGCAAACCAGTCTAACAGTACGTCCGTACTGTTAACAACCACCGACACGCGCGCGAGCCACGGCGGACCCGGTGGCCCATGACCATCCCATTCTGTCGTACCGTGCTGGTCGAGGTTCGGTGAGCAGACGCCGCACCACGCACATTTAATGATCGTGAAACGTGGCCGTCCGGTTCCGGGCGGGTCACCTGGTGGTGTGAGGAAGCGACAGCATGACTCCTGGCCCCGTCGCCGACGGCTCGCTGATTCTCGCCGCTCCGGTGGCCGCCCCGGCGTCGGAGTACGACTCGCCGGGCGTCACCGACACCACGGCGCCCGGTGGCATCGTCCTCGCGACCATCGCCGACGGCCTGCGCGACGATCACGTCTACACCCAGAACCCCGATCAGGTCGACGCGTTGCGTGCCGTGGTGAATCACGCCCAGGGACAGGGCCACGACATCAACATCGTCGTCCTCGACCAGAAGATGCCGGTGTTCACCATGTACCGCGACATCGCCACCGAGTTGCAGCAACAGGTCGGTGGAACGGTCCTGGTGTTCGGACCGAACGCGGTCGGGAGTGCCTCTCCGGAGTTCAGTCGCGTGGTCCTCGAGGAGTCGACCGACAAGCTCACCCTGTCCAACCCGCCGCAGGCGGCCGCGGAGATGGTCGATTCGATCACGGCTCCGAGCCTGGATTGGACGCTGATCACGCTGGTGTTGATGGTCGTCGTCGCGATCGGCGCCGTCCTCGGCCGCCTTCGGTCGTTGCGTCGACGTGCCGATGATCCAGATCATGAGGCGGAGGTCGACCCGACGCCCGCTTCCGCGGTGGCGAACGACTGATCGCCAACCGGGCAGCGTCTCGCCGTCGCCGCTCGGCTTCTCATGATCGGCCGCATCTACACGGGCCGCATCTACACCGGGGCGCCGAGCTCTCCAAGTGTCGCGACCGCCGACGCCCGGCTCTGTTACCAATTCGAAACGTGACCAGAGGTCGCGGACTTTCGGCTGTTCACGCCCATCTCTGCAGGTAATCACGTCTTTGTAATTCGTTGCGCTTGTTTTCGCGAGTGGTAGATGTGACGTACGGTTCCAATGTCACGTGTGGTGCATCTGCTCATCAGTGCGCTCCATGTGATGCGAGTTGTACATGCGACAGAGGTGCGCCTGTGCGGGGGTTTCTGACGGCCATCGGAGCCGGAGGGGCAGATCGACTGCCACGCACCCGCACTCGGCAAACGGTGAGGGAGCAGCCAGTGAGGCGAAGGACCACGGCGACACGCCGCGATGTGCCGCGGCGTCGGCTGCAGGTCACGGCCGCGGTGGCGTCCGTCATCGCCGGTGCCGCCGCCATGATGGGGCCGGCCCACGCCGCACCGACTCCGACGACCTCCCCGGTCTCGTCCCTGATCAATCAGATCGCGCAGGTCAACCAGAACCTAAGCGACCTCGACAAGGCCGTCGCATTGCGCCAGGAGGCGGCCAATCATGCGGTCGTCGACTACCAGAACGCCCTGGCCGCTCAGCGCCTGGCCAGTGTGGCGGCCACCAATGCCCGGTCGTCGCTCACCCGCGCGACGCAGGCAACCGCGGCCGCCCAGCGCGAGTTCGACGAGTTCGTCCGGTCGGTCTATCGGACCGGGGGAAATCAGGCCACCATGTCGAACTACCTGTCGTCGCCGGATCCGCAGCGTGTCCTCGACCGGGCGGCGGTGATCGACCAGATCGGTCGCGATCAACAGCAGACCATCCGCCGGCTGCAGGTGGCGCGCAATCAGCAGGCCAACCAGGTCGCGGCGCTCGAGGCGACCAAACGGCAGACCGCCTATGCCACCGAGGGAGCGGCGACCCGTCGTGACTCGGCGGTCGCGGCGGTGACCGAGGCCCGTACCGCGATCGTCGACCAACAACGTCAACGCGCCACCCTGATTCGGCAGCGTGACTCGGTGCAGGCGCGGCTCGACGCGCTCCGCGGCACCGTGCGCCCGACCCCGGTCGCCGACCCGGAGCCCACCGACCTGCTCACCGGCCTGTTCCGCAACCTCCCCGGACAACAACAACCGGGTCCCGCGGCGATCAGTCCCACCCAGGCCGAGGGCGACAACCAGACGATGCAGGTGGCCGCCGAGGCCGCGGCACGACTGGCGCTCGATGTCTCGCAGAAGGTGCTCGCCGCCCTCGTCGGGCAGCAGCAGGTGCCGCATTCGGAACTGCTCGACGAACTGGGAGTCGGCGGCGCGGGACTCGGCAGCGACGGCGGTGGCGACACCCTGAGCGCCCGCCTCGGCTCGGGCAGCCTCGGCAGCCTGTTCGGCAGTTCCGGCGGTGGCGGCGGCGTGGTCCGACCCGGTCTGCGCGGACCCCAGGCGGTCGAGATCGTCGTCAACCGGGCCCTGTCGCAACTCAACGTGCCGTACGCGTGGGGCGGCGGAAACGCCGAGGGCCCGACCCAGGGCATCCGCGACGGCGGTGTCGCCGACAGCTACGGCGACTACGCCAAGGTCGGCTACGACTGCTCGGGCCTGATGGTCTACGCCTTCGCCGGTGTCGGCATCGAACTGCCGCACTACACGGGTTACCAGTACACCTCCGGACCGCAGTTCCCCCTCGCCCAGATGCAACGCGGCGACATGATCTTCTACGGTCCCAACGCCAGCGAGCACGTCGCGTTGTACCTCGGCGACGGCAAGATGGTCGAGGCCCCGCAATCCGGCGACGTGGTCAAGGTGTCGCCGGTGCGCACCGACGGCGCCATGCCCAACGTCGTGCGCCTGCTCTGAGCCCACACTCACTCGACCGGCCGACACCCGCCCCGACCTTCGTGGCAAGTTCTCAGTCGACGCCGCTAGGCTGGCAACGGCGCGCGGCGCGAGGGTCCGCACCGCCACCACATCACCTCGCCGAGGACAGGAGTAGGGGTTGACCTCACATCCCACCGCCGATTCGTCGGCACCGACCGGCGGCGCCGGTGGCGTCGAATTGAGTGACAGCGACGTCAAGCTGGTGGAACGAGCGATCTACGAGGTCAAACGTGTCATCGTCGGACAGGATCAGCTCGTCGAGCGCATCCTCGTCGGTCTGCTGGCCCGCGGGCACATCCTCCTCGAGGGCGTGCCCGGCGTCGCCAAGACCCTGGCCGTGGAGACCTTCGCCACCGTGATCGGCGGCAGCTTCTCGCGTGTCCAGTTCACCCCCGACCTCGTGCCCACCGACCTCATCGGCACCCGTATCTACCGCCAGGGCCGCGAAGAGTTCGACACCGAACTCGGACCGGTGGTCGCCAATTTCCTCCTCGCCGACGAGATCAACCGCGCGCCGGCCAAGGTTCAGTCCGCGCTGCTGGAGGTCATGGCCGAGCGGCATGTGTCGATCGGCGGGACCACCTACCCGATGCCGGATCCGTTCCTGGTGATGGCGACGCAGAACCCGATCGAGAACGAGGGCGTGTACCCGTTGCCCGAGGCGCAGCGGGACCGCTTCCTGTTCAAGGTCCTCGTCGACTACCCCTCGGTCGAGGAGGAACGCGAGATCGTCTACCGGATGGGCAATGTGCCGCCGACGGCCTCGCGGATCCTCGACCCCGAGACGACGATCCGCCTGCAGCGCACCGCCGCCAACGTATTCGTCCACCACGCGCTGGTCGACTACGTCGTGCGCGTCATCAACGCCACCCGCCGGCCCGCCGAGGTCGGTCTCACCGATGTCGCGAGCTGGTTGTCCTACGGCGCCTCACCTCGCGCGACGCTCGGTATCGTCGCCGCGGCGCGGGCACTGGCCCTGGTGCGCGGCCGCGATTACGTGATCCCCGCCGATGTCGTCGAGATCATCCCGGACGTGTTGCGGCACCGGCTGGTTCTCAGTTACGACGCCCTCGCCGACGAGGTCACCGCCGATGCCGTCATCGCGCGCATCCTGCAGACCATCGGACTTCCCCAGGTGGGCGCGCAACCCGTCGCCCCGACCCCCGGGTATCCCGCTCAGGCGCCCGCGGTACCGCCGGCACCCACCGAGTATCCGGCACCCGGACAGGGCGGCCCCGGCGTGGGGAATCCCGTACAGCCGCCGGTGCCGAATGCGGCCGCGGCACCCGTTCCGAACCAGGCACCCGCGCAGTATGGCGGCCAATAGCGATCTGCCGTCGCTCGGGGCGGGGGTGGCCGAGGAGCCGCAGCTGACGGCCGCCCTCAAGATGCTCGAGCTGACGGTCCGCCGCAAGCTCGACGGCGTACTCCAGGGCGAGCACCTCGGACTCATCCCCGGGCCGGGATCCGAGCCGGGGGAGGCCCGTCCCTACCAGCCCGGTGACGACATCCGTCAGATGGAGTGGTCGGTCACCGCCCGCACCACCCAGCCCCACGTCCGTCAGATGATCGCCGACCGCGAGTTGGAGACCTGGCTGGTCGTCGATGCCTCGGCAAGCCTCGATTTCGGCACGGTGAACTGCACGAAACGCGACCTCGCGGTCGCCGCCGCGGCCGCGATCGTGCATCTGACCTCCGGCGGCGGCAACCGGCACGGCGCCATCATCGTGACCGGTGATCAGGTGGTGCGGATCCCGGCACGAACCGGCCGGATGCACGCCCAGCACCTGCTCAAGGCCATCGCCACCACCAAACGTGCCTCGGCGGGCGTGCGTGGTGACCTCAACGCCGGCATCGAGGCGCTGCGTCGACCGGAGCGTCGACGCGGACTGGCCGTGGTGATCAGCGATTTTCTCGGACCGATCGACTGGGAGCGATCGCTGCGGGCGATCGGCGGCCACCACGAGTTGCTGGCCGTTGCGGTCCTCGATCCCCGAGATCAGGAACTCCCGCCGGTCGGACAGGTCCGGCTGGCCGACGCCGAGTCCGGTGACATCCGCGAGGTGACCATCACCGACGGCCTGCGCCGGGACTTCGCCGCGGCTGCGCAGGCGCACGAGAATCAGGTGCTGCGCACCATCCGCAGCTGCGGTGGACCGGTGCTGTCGTTGCGCACCGATCGGGACTGGCTGACCGACGTCGTGAAGTTCGTCGGCCGACGACGCCGCGGGCTCGCGGCCGGGGTGGGGTGAGGTCGCGGTGTTCTCCAACCCCTGGTGGCTGTTCCTTGCCCTGCTCGTCGTCGTCCTCGGCGGCTGTTACGCCTACATCCTGCGTGCGCGTCGCCGGCGTACCCTGCAGTTCGCGAATCTCGAGGTGCTCGACCAGATCACCCCACCCGAGAAGAAATGGATGCGGTGGCTCCGGCACGCCCCGATCGCACTGTTGATGGTCGCGTTGTTGCTGCTGGTGGTGGCCGCCGCCGGTCCGCAGGCCGACCGCAAGGTGCCCCGCAACAAGGCCACGGTCATCCTCGTCATGGACGTCTCCCGATCCATGGAGGCCACCGACGTCGCGCCGTCGCGGATCAAGGCCGCCCAGGCCGCCGCGAAGAAGTTCGCCGACGAACTCACCGACGGCATCAACCTCGGTCTGATCTCCTTTGCCGGCACCGCGTCGAACCTGGTGACGCCCACCCCCGATCACAACGCGACGAAGGCCGCGGTCGACAAGCTGGTGCTCGCCGACAAGACCGCCACCGGTGAGGGCATCTTCGCCGCGATCCAGCAGATCCAGACCCTCAACGCGGTGCTCGGTGGCGCGGCCGGAGCCCCGCCCGCACGGATCGTGCTGCTCTCGGACGGAAAGCAGACCGTCCCGGACGACCCGGACGACCCGCGCGGGGCGTTCACCGCGGCGCGCAAGGCCAAGGAGGAGAACATCCCGGTGTCGACGATCTCGTTCGGCACGATGACGGGCACGGTCGATCTCGACGGTGATCGGGTACCGGTTCCCGTCGATGACGACTCGTTGCGCGAGATCGCCAACCTGTCCGGCGGCACATTCTTCACCGCGTCGAGTCTCGACGAACTCAACAAGGTCTACGAGACACTGCAGGAGGAGATCGGCTACGAGATGCGCAAGGGCGACAACTCCCGTCCGTGGATCATCGCCGGAACCATCCTGGCGATCGTCGCGGTGATCGGGTCGCTGGTGATCAACCAGCGACTCCCCTGAGACGCGGGCCGATACGAACCGGACCTGACGGGAACCGGACAGGGCCGAACCGATAGGTTGGGGCGCATGGTGCAGAGCAACGAAGCCGGAAATGGTGAGAAGGTGTCGCGGTCGGTGCTGGTCACCGGTGGTAACCGGGGGATCGGACTGGCGGTGGCCCGCCGCCTCGCCGCCGACGGCCACAAGGTCGCGGTGACCCACCGCGGTTCGGGAGCGCCCGAGGGGCTGTTCGGCGTCGTCTGCGACGTGACCGACACCGAATCCGTCGACCGGGCGTTCGCCGAGGTCGCCGAGCACCAGGGCCCCGTCGAGGTGGTCGTCTCCAACGCCGGCATCACCGAGGACACGCTGATCATGCGGATGAGCGTGGACAGTTTCGAGAACGTCGTGAACGCCAACCTCACCGGCGCCTTCCGGGTGACCAAGGCGGCCACCCGCGGCATGCTGCGTGCCCGCTGGGGCCGGTTCATCTATCTCGGTTCGGTGGTCGCACTCATGGGTACCCCCGGTCAGGCCAACTACGCCGCGTCCAAGGCCGGCGTGATCGGACTCGCCCGGTCGGTGACGCGTGAGCTCGGTAGCCGCAACATCACCGCCAACGTCGTCGCACCGGGCCTCATCGACACCGACATGACCCGCGGACTGCCAGAGGAATACACCAAGACCGCGGTCGATCAGGCGATTCCGGCCAAGCGCATGGGACAGCCCGAGGAGGTCGCCGCCGTGGTGAGCTTCCTCGCCTCCGACGACTCCGCCTACGTCACCGGCAACGTGATCAACGTCGACGGTGGTCTGGGCATGGGGCACTGACCGTCACGTCCCGCGACTCCCACAGCAGCATCGGCTCACGCCGACCACGGCCCCGCCAACCAGATTCGACCACGTACGACAGGAGCCCCACCATGAGCGGAATCCTGGACGGGAAGACCGTCCTCATCACCGGCATCATCACCGACGCATCGATTGCGTTCCACACCGCCAAGGTCGCCCAGGAACAGGGCGCCAAGGTGATCATCACCGGCATCCCGGAGCGGCTGCGGCTCATCGACCGCATCGCCAAGCGCCTCCCACAGGAGGTGCCGCCGGCCATTGCCCTCGATGTGACCAACGAGGAGTCGCTGTCGGCCCTGGCCGACGCCGTGCGTGAACTCGCACCCGAAGGCGTTGACGGCGTGGTCCATTCGATCGCCTTCGCCCCCAAGACGCTGATGGGACCGGACGCGGTGCCGTTCCTCGACGGTCCCGGGCCCGACGTGGCCAAGGCGTTCGAGATCTCGGCATGGAGTTACGCGTCGCTGGCACGCGCCGTGCTCCCGGTGATGAACGAGGGCGGCTCGATCGTCGGGATGGACTTCGATCCGCGCACGGCGATGCCCGATTACAACTGGATGGGCGTGGCCAAGGCGGCGTTGGAGTCGGTGAACCGTTACGTGGCCCGCGAGGTCGGCTACGCCAAGCGAGTCCGGTCGAATCTGGTTGCCGCCGGACCGATCAAGACCCTTGCGGCCAAGGCGATCTCGGGCACCGCCACCGACGATGCCAAGAAGCTGAACATGCTCAACGACTACTGGAACGGGGCCTCGCCGATCGGCTGGGACGTCAACGACCCGGGGGTGGTCGGTACCAGCGTCTGCACCCTGCTGTCGGATTACCTGCCGGGCACCACCGGATCGATCGTCTACGTCGACGGCGGCGCCAGCCACAACACCTGGTTCCCGGAGGACTTCATCAAGTGAGCGTGCGTCGGTGAGCGACGGGGGTCTCGGCCGCGCCGACGTCGTCGGTGCCGATTTCGATGCGGTGCTGTTCCTGTCCTTCGGCGGGCCCAACGGCCCCGACGAGGTGATGCCGTTCCTGGAGAACGTGACCCGTGGTCGCGGCGTGCCCCGGGAACGACTCGAGGCGGTCGCCGAACACTACCTCCACTTCGGTGGGGTGTCGCCGATCAATCGCCTCAACCTCGACATGATCGAGACGCTGCGCGCCGAACTCGATTCCCGCGGACGTGGCGCTCTGCCGGTGTACTTCGGGAACCGTAACTGGCATCCGCTCATCGAGGACGTCCTCGTCGACGCCTATGACGACGGGCATCGTCGGTTCCTGCTGTTCCCGACGTCGGCGTGGGGTGGCTACTCCGGATGCCGGCAATATCACGAGGACATCGAGCGGGCGATCGCGGCGTTGACCGTGCGACGCCCCGCATCGGCCTCGGATCCGGTACTGGTGCGCAAACTTCCGCAGTACTGGGATCATCCGGCCATGGTGGCCGCCGGTCGCGACGCCATCGACCGGGCGGTGGCCGCACTGCCTGACGATGTTCGGGCGGGCAGCGATCGGGTGGGCAGCGATCGGGCGGGGGTGCGGTTGGTGTGCACCGCGCATTCGGTGCCGACGTCCGCCGACGCGGCATCCGGACCCGCCGCCGACGGTGGTGGTCTCTACTCGCGGCAGGTGGCACGCGCCGCCGAGCTCGTCGCGCACGCTGCGGGATTCACCGAGTTCGACCAGGTGTGGCAGTCACGATCCGGCCCGCCGCAGGTGCCATGGCTGGAGCCGGACATCTGTGATCATCTGGAAAATCTTGCCGCCGAGGGCGTTTCGCGGGTGGTTGTCTATCCGGTCGGATTCGTCTCCGATCACCTCGAGGTCATCTGGGACCTCGACAACGAGGCCGCCGATCTCGCCGCCCGGCTGGGAATGGCCTACGAACGCGCCGACACGGTCGGCACCGATCGGCGTTTCGTGGCGATGATCGCCGACCTCATCGAGGAGTATGTCACCGGCACAGGCGATCTGGGAGCGATGGGATGCGGCGACAATGGGCGGGTATGCCGCGACCGCTGTTGCGTTCCGGTGCGACGCCCGGCGCGTCGGTCCTGACCGGGCGTCGAGGTCGAGCCGATCACCGTCGGCGCCCACAACCGATCACGATGCAGGGGGCAGGAATTCGGTGATGAGCCGATTCACCGCTGCGGCCCGCGCCGTGTGGGCCAGGGTCACCAGTCGCCGCAATTCGCCGTCACCGGCGGACCATTGGCCCGCCGTGTCACCGATGCCCACCCCGTCGGCGGCGAGAGCGACGATGGCCTCGACCTGTGCCGCGGTGGCAATGATGCGGGTGATGCGGGCGTCGTCGTGTGGCGGCAGTTCCACGATGTGCCGATGGGTCAGCGTGCGTAGGGTTCCGCGCAGGTCGGCCGGCGCCGTACTGGACCGGGCACCGGCACGCGTGATCAGTTCGGTGGCCGACGACACCGCCTGCCGTAGTTCGTATTCGACGTCCCCGGGCGACCGCGACGGGGCCAGCGGAACCTCGGCGTCGTAGCGCAGCACCGTCCAGCGGCAACTGCCGTCGTGTTCGGCGGGTATCAGGGCCAGCGGAGTGGCCCGACCGTCGTCGACGAGCAGGACCTCGCCGGAGGCCAGCGCCGCCGACGTCGCCGTGCCCGGGGGAAGGCCCTGTGGGTCGCCGGCCACGGGGAGCCGCGCCGAGAGCCCGCGCGCGCCGCGGAGTCGTCCGAGAAGCGCGAGGACGCCGGTGTGTGACGTGTCGGCGCCGTCGGTGCGGTCGTCGACGATGTGCAGGTCCGCCGCGGTCGCCAGGGTGTCGACGACGTCGTCGGGGGAGCAGCGACCGGCGATCCAGGCCGCGGCCCACGCCCCGAGGGCGCAGGCCGGCCAGGCCGCTGCGATGCCGTGGTCGGTACTGGTCATAGGCACTCCACAGTACCGTCGGGCATGCTGACCGGCTCGTCGGCGTGGCACCCGCGTCCTGGGGCACGTGTTAACTAGCGTGGCCGGAGTGATGAATGATCGATACGGACGAGATGTCTTGTCATCGCCGCGCCGGGCCGCACCACGAGTGCCCGAGGTCGCCGCCGAACGCGATCTGGTCGTCGAGGACGCGGCGAGCGGATTCTGCGGCGCTGTCGTCGGCCACGAGAAGAGCTACGCCGGCGACCTGGTCCGGCTTGAGGACCGCCACGGCCGCACGCGGGTGTTCCTCATGCATCCGGCCGCGTTTCTCATCGACGGGAAGCCCGTCACACTGGTGCGGCCTCGCGGCCGCGGTCCCGTCGCCGCCACACGCACCGCATCCGGGTCGCGGGTGGCACCCACGACCCGGGCCCGCCGGGCGCGCGCGAGTCGGATTTTCGTCGAGGGCGTCCACGACGCCACCCTGGTCGAACGCGTGTGGGGTGCCGACCTGCGCGCGGAGGGTGTGGTGGTGGTCGGTCTCGACGGACTCGACAATCTCGACGCCGTGCTCGAGGAGTTCGGGCCCGCCGCACATCGCCGTGCCGGCGTCCTCGTCGATCACCTCGTCGCCGGGTCCAAGGAGGAACGCCTGACCACCGATGTCGGCGAACACGTGCTGGTGTGCGGGCATCCGTTCATCGACGTCTGGGAGGCGGTCAAGCCGGCATCGGTCGGCATCGCCACGTGGCCGAGGGTGCCGCGCGGGGAGGACTGGAAGACCGGGATCTGCACCCGATTGGGTTGGGGGACAACGCAAGACGGCTGGCGTCGGGTGCTCGGCGCAGTGTCGGGGTACAAGGATCTGGAGGTCGATCTGCTCCGGCCGGTCGAGGAACTCATCGATTTCGTGACCGCCGCAGACGGCGACGCCTGACCTCGAGTCGGGCTGCCGCCGGCCCGGTGTCTGGCAGACTGGTGGTATGAGCGCATTGCTCTGGCTCGCAGCCGTCATCGTGTTGCTGATCGGCGAGATGGTCAGCGGCGATCTCGTGCTGCTCATGCTCGGGGGTGGAGCACTCGCGGCGTCGGCCACCGACTTCCTGTTCTCCCCGCCGATCTGGGTGGACGGCATCGTCTTCGCCGTCGTGTCGGTCCTGCTACTCGCATTCGTGCGCCCGGTTGCCAAGCGGCACATGCTTTCTCGTCCCGCGTTGTTGACCAACACCGAGGCGCTGGAGGGCAAGCACGCCACCGTCACCGCGCGTGTCGATGAGCACGAGGGCCTGGTCAAGATCGGTGGGGACATCTGGTCGGCCAGGTCGATGACCCCCGGTGATGTCTTCGAGGCGGGCGACGAAGTGACCGTGATGCAGATCGACGGCGCGACCGCCGTCGTATGGAAAGGGTGAGTGGCGTGGAGTATCTCGGACTGGCGATCGCGGTCCTGCTGATCGTGCTGGTGGTGGTCGTGCTGGCGAAGTCGGTGGCACTGATCCCGCAGGCGGAGGCCGCCGTGATCGAGCGACTGGGCAGGTACACCCGGACCGTGTCGGGCCAACTGACGTTGCTCGTGCCGTTCATCGACCGCATCCGGGCGCGCGTCGACATCCGTGAACGCGTGGTGTCCTTCCCGCCGCAACCGGTGATCACCGAGGACAACCTGACCCTCTCGATCGATACGGTCGTCTACTTCCAGGTCACCAATCCACGGTCGGCCGTGTACGAGATCGACGACTACATCGCCGGCGTGGAGCAGTTGACCATCACCACGCTGCGCAACGTGGTCGGCGGCATGACCCTCGAGGAGACCCTCACCTCACGTGACTCGATCAACGGGCAGCTCCGCGGCGTTCTCGACGAGGCCACCGGCCGGTGGGGACTGCGGGTGGCGCGAGTCGAACTGAAGTCGATCATGCCGCCACCGTCGATCCAGGAGTCGATGGAAAAGCAGATGAAGGCCGACCGTGAGAAGCGCGCCACCATCCTGGCGGCCGAGGGCCAACGCGAATCGGCGATCAAGACCGCCGAAGGTGCCAAACAAAGCCAGATCCTCGCCGCCGAGGGCGCCAAACAGGCCGCGATCCTCGGTGCCGAAGCCGACCGGCAGTCCCGGATCCTGCGCGCCCAGGGTGACCGTGCCGCGACCTACCTGAAGGCGCAGGGCGAGGCGAAGGCGATCCAGAAGACCTTCGCCGCGGTCAAGTCCGCCAAACCCACGCCGGAGATCCTGGCCTATCAGTACCTGCAGCAGATCCCGGAGATGGCCAAGGGTGAGGCCAGCAAGGTGTGGGTGCTGCCCACCGACTTCGGTTCGGCCCTGCAGGGCTTCGCGAAGTCCTTCGGCGTCCAGGGCGACGACGGTGTGTTCCGGTACCAACCGGCCGACGACGCGGTGCCCGACGTCGACGACTCCGAGACCGAGACGTGGTTCGACATGTCGACCGATCCCAAGGTCGCCGAGGCGGTCGCCGCCGCGGAGGCCGTGGCACGACAGCCCGTCGAACCCGATGTTCCGATGCGTCGACCGGAGATCACGAAGCCGGACATCGCGACCCCGGGGATCGCCGGCGGCACGGGCATCGAGACTCCCGCGGTGCCGGGCGTGCCGCAGACACCCGCCGTTGATGGGCCGGCGGAGGGGTATCAGCCCGGCTGAGCCCGCAGTCCGGGGCCCGCGGTCCGGGATCGATCAGGACCGCTGTCGGACCGGCATCCGTGCGTCGAGGATGAGCCCGACCACACCGATGGCGAAGAAGCAGCCGCTGAGGGCGATCAGCCACGGATTGCGGGTGCCGGTCAGCGCGTCACCGAGCAACACCACCGCCGTCGTACCCGGTGCCATGGCGACGACCGTCGCGATCATGTACGGCACGACGCGCACCGACGAGAGTCCCGCCGAGTAGTTCAGAAGCCAGAACGGACAGATCGGGATGAGGCGCAATGACCCGACGGCGAGCCACCCACGGGTGTTGAGGCGGTACTCGATAGCGCGCATCACCGGTCGACGCAGATGTTTCTGCACGCGTTCCTGCCCGACCCGCCGGGAGATCTCGAATGCCAGGAAGGCGGCGGTGGTGGCCGCGATCATCGCCCCGACCAAGCCCACGACCGGACCGAAGAAGACACCCGACATGACGGTGAAGATCGTCCGGGGGATCGGGAGCAGGGTGCACAGCACGTAGGCGACGAAGAACACCCAGACGAATGCCGGTCCGAGGTGTTCACCCCAGCTTCGGACACTGGAGATCGACGGAATCGGGATGAGATAGGAGATGGCCAGCACCGCGCAGAGGGCGAGAAACCCGATCACCGCGTTGCGGATGTTCCGTCGTCCCTGCGCCTGGACGGATCGGTGCGCCGACTGGGCCGATGTTGACTGGGCCGATGCCGACCGATCCGCCGTCGTGGCGTCGTCGGTGATGGGAGAATCGGAGGGCACCGGCTCACTTTACCGGCCGTGACGGCGTGGCATATCTCACGATGCCGACCACATGCGTCGACCGAGCGAGCGATCGGCTAAGGTCATTTACGCTCTCGAACCGAGTGCACGACGGAGGTGTGTCCCACACGATGCCCGAGCAATCAGCCCAAGCTCAGCCGACACTCGATGAGGCCTATCAGGCGTGGTCGGTGGCCGCGGCGGCGGTGTTGGCCAAGTCCCGACGAGTCGAGGTCGCGGATCTGCCCGACAGTCCCGAGGCACTGCTGTCGACGAAGACGCGGGACGGTCTCACCGTTCGCCCGCTCTACACACGCCGCGACGAGACGACCGAGCCCGGAGTCCCCGGCCAGTTCCCCTATGTGCGGGGCGCCGACCCCGAGCGTGACGTGCTGACCGGGTGGCGGGTGACCGAACGTTTCGGTGACCCGACCACCGGAGAATCCGGCACCACGGCGATCTCCGAGATCAACACCACCATCCTCGAGGCGATGACCAACGGGGCGAGTGGACTGTGGCTCAAGATCGGCGAGGACATCGGCGTCGACGACCTCGCCGGAGTTCTCTCCGGTGTGTACCTCGACCTCGTACCGGTCACCCTGGACGCCGGCGCCCTGGGCATCGACGCCGCCCGTGCGCTGCTCGATCTCAAGAAGGCATCCGCATCGGTATCCGGTGCCGCGGCACCGACCGCTGCCACCACGGTGTCGCTGGGTCTGTCCCCGTTGACCGCCGCCTTCTCCGGTCGTGACACCGTCGATCCGGCGGCCGCCACCGCGCTCGCCGTCGAGGTCGCCACCGACGGCCCGGCCGGGGTGCGAACGTTACGCGTGGACGGCACCGACTTCGCGACCGCCGGCGCCGACAACGGACTCGAGCTCGCGCTCGTCGTCGCCGCAGCCGTGGCGCATCTGCGCGAGCTGACCGCCGCGGGACTCGGCGTGGATCAGGCACTCGGACAGATCTCGTTCGCGGTCTCCGTCGACGACGACCAGTTCGCCGGAATCGCCAAACTGCGAGTCCTGCGTCGCGTGTGGGCACGGGTGGCCGACGTGCTCGGCGCACGCGCGGCCGGAGCGGCCCTGACCCACGCGGTCACCGATCTGTCGATGTACTCGCAGCGCGACCCGTGGGTGAACATGCTGCGCAGCACGATCGCTGCTTTCGGCGGCGGCGTCGGCGGTGCCGACCAGGTGACCGTCCTCGGCTTCGACGCGGCCATTCCGGCCGACCACCGCACGTCGAGCGCGACGTTCTCACGACGCATCGCACGCAACACGCAGCTGCTGCTGCTCGAGGAATCCAACGTCGGGCGCGTCCTCGATCCCGCCGGTGGTTCGTGGTTCGTCGAAGCGCTGACCGACGACCTCGCCGCCAATGCGTGGGCGGTCTTCGGCGACATCGAGGCCCGGGGTGGCTACCGTGCGGCCCTCGACGACGGCTGGATCGCCGAGCGGGTTGCCGAATCGCTGGCCACCCGCGACGTGGAGGTCGCTCATCGTCGCGAGTCGGTGACCGGTGTCAACGAATTCCCGAACCTCGACGAGAAGCCGCTGGGTGCCGATGTCTCCGCCGCGACGGACCTCGTCGGTGCGACGCCACGGCTCGCCAGGGTCGGCCGGGCCTTCGAGGCACTGCGTGACCGGTCCGACGGGGTACTCGCCGAGACCGGATCCCGCCCGCGGATCGTGTTGCTGCCGCTGGGAAGTGTGGCCGAGCACAACGGCCGCACCACCTTTGTCGCCAACCTCCTCGCGGCCGGCGGCATCTCGGCGATCAATCCCGGACCGCTGACGGCCGAGGCCATCGCAGGAGCCGTCGCCGACGCCAACACCTCGATCGCCGTCCTCTGCGGCACCAAGGCGCGGTATGCATCGGACGGTGCCGCCGCACTCGCCGCCGCCCGTGCCGCGGGTCTCGAGAAGGTGCTGCTCGCCGGCCCGGATCGGGAGTGGCCGGCCGGCGACGACAGCCCGGATGGCTCGCTACGTGTCGGGATCGACGCGGTGACCACCTTGACCGAACTGTTCGACCGGCTCGCACCTGCCGAGTCCGCGACCTCGGGAGCATCCGCATGACCAACACCGAACAGCGCACCGCCGTACCGAGTTTCGCCGACGTCGAACTCGACGTCGACGTCCCGGCGGTGAGTGCGGACGCAGGCAACGACGTCATCGAGACCTTGTCGGGTGCTCACGGCTACACCACCGAGCAGGTCACCTGGAGCACCCCGGAGCAGATCGACGTCCAACCGGTGTACACCCGCGCCGACCGTGACGCGGTGACCGCCGACGACGACCATCCGTATCCGCTGGATTCGATTCCCGGTGCGGCGCCGTTCATCCGGGGTCCGTACCCGACGATGTACGTGAATCAGCCGTGGACGATCCGTCAGTACGCGGGCTTCTCGACCGCCGCCGAGTCAAACGCCTTCTACCGCCGCAACCTCGCGGCCGGACAGAAGGGCCTGTCGGTGGCCTTCGACCTGGCGACCCACCGTGGCTATGACTCCGATCATCCCCGTGTGGCCGGCGACGTCGGTATGGCCGGTGTGGCGATCGACTCGATCCTCGACATGCGCCAGTTGTTCGACGGTATCGATCTCGGCAGCGTCTCCGTGTCGATGACGATGAACGGTGCGGTGCTGCCGATTCTGGCGCTGTATGTGGTTGCCGCAGAAGAGCAGGGCGTGCCACCGGAGAAGCTCGCCGGGACCATCCAGAACGACATCCTCAAAGAGTTCATGGTCCGCAACACCTACATTTATCCGCCGAAACCGTCGATGCGGATCATCTCGAACATCTTCGAGTACACCAGCCAGAAGATGCCGAAGTTCAACTCGATCTCGATCTCCGGCTACCACATTCAGGAAGCCGGGGCGACCGCCGATCTGGAGTTGGCGTACACCCTCGCCGATGGTGTCGAGTACATCCGGGCGGGTCTCGACGCGGGTCTGGACATCGACAAGTTCGCACCGCGGCTGTCGTTCTTCTGGGGCATCGGCATGAACTTCTTCATGGAGGTCGCCAAGCTGCGTGCGGGACGCCTGCTGTGGAGCGAACTGGTCGCCCAGTTCGATCCGAAGAGTGCGAAATCGCTGTCGCTGCGCACACATTCGCAGACCTCGGGTTGGTCGCTGACCGCCCAGGACGTGTTCAACAACGTCGCCCGCACCTGCGTGGAGGCGATGGCGGCCACCCAGGGACACACCCAGTCGCTGCACACCAACGCCCTCGACGAGGCGATCGCCCTGCCGACCGACTTCTCCGCGCGCATCGCGCGCAACACCCAGCTGCTGCTGCAGCAGGAGTCGGGGACGACGCGACCCATCGATCCGTGGGCCGGTTCGAACTACGTCGAGTGGCTGACCCATCAGTTGGCGCAGAAGGCCCGCGCCCACATCGCCGAGGTCGAGGAGACCGGCGGCATGACCCAGGCCATCAACGAGGGCCTGCCGAAGCTGCGCATCGAAGAGGCGGCGGCACGCACCCAGGCACGTATCGACTCGGGACAGCAGCCGTTGATCGGTGTCAACAAGTATCGGGTGGCCGACGACGAGGAGATCGAGGTCCTCAAGGTCGAGAACTCCAAGGTCCGCGCCGAACAGCTCGACAAGCTGGAACGTCTTCGCGCGGGCCGGGATTCGGTGGCGGTGGAGGCGGCGCTGGCCAACCTCACCCGGGCCGCCGCGGCCACCGAGGGTGGCATGGAGAACAACCTGATGGCCCTGGCGATCGAGGCGGCACGGCAACAGGCGACCGTCGGTGAGATCTCCGCCGCGCTGGAAAAGGTCTATGGTCGGCACCAGGCAGAGATCAAGACCATCAGCGGGGTGTATCGACATGAGGTGGGCGAAGTGACCGGCGTCGACGCCGCCACAAAGATCGTGGCAGATTTCGCCGAGGCGGAGGGCCGGCGTCCCCGCGTGCTGGTGGCCAAGATGGGTCAGGACGGCCACGACCGAGGTCAGAAGGTGATCGCGACCGCGTTCGCCGATCTCGGCTTCGACGTCGACGTGGGCCCGCTGTTCGCCACACCCGAGGAGGTGGCCGCGCAGGCCGCCGACAACGATGTGCACGTCGTGGGCGTGTCGTCGTTGGCCGCCGGGCACCTCACCCTGGTGCCGGCACTTCGGGAGGCCCTGGAGAAGGTGGGTCGTCCGGACATCATGATCGTGGTCGGTGGCGTGATCCCGCCCGGCGACTTCGATGAGTTGTACGAGGCCGGTGCCGCCGCGATCTTCCCGCCCGGCACGGTCATCGCCGACTCGGCGGTGGAACTGGTCAACAAACTGGCCGACAACCTTGGCCTCGAACTCGCGGGCGCCGCGTCGGAGTGACCGGTACAGCGAGGGTGACGCGACGTCCGATCGATGTCGACCAGCTCGAGAAGGCGATCCTGGAGGACAGTCGTTCAGATCTGGCGCGGGCGATCACGCTGGTGGAGTCGACCCGTCCAGAGCATCGGAGGGCCGCCCAGGAGTTGTTGCTCCGGCTGACTCCGCACGCGGGCAAGTCTTTTCGCGTGGGGATCACCGGTGTGCCCGGGGTGGGGAAGTCGACGACGATCGAGGCGCTCGGGCTCTATCTGATCGAGAAGGGCCACAAGGTCGCGGTTCTCGCGGTGGATCCGTCATCGACGCGCACCGGCGGGTCCATCCTCGGTGACAAGACGCGGATGGCGCGGCTGTCGATGGACCGACGCGCCTACATCCGTCCGTCGCCGACCTCGGGCACTCTCGGTGGCGTCGCCAAGGCGACCAGGGAGACGATCGTGCTGGTCGAGGCTGCCGGCTTCGACGTGGTGCTCGTCGAGACGGTCGGCGTCGGGCAGTCCGAGGTGGCTGTGGCCAACATGGTCGACACCTTCTCCTTCCTCACGCTGGCCCGCACCGGTGACTCCCTCCAGGGCATCAAGAAGGGTGTGCTCGAGCTTGCTGACGTGATCGTCGTGAACAAGGCCGACGGCAAACACCTCACCGAGGCCAAGTCGGCTGCGCGCGAACTGAAGAACGCGCTGAGACTGATCTATCCGCATGACGCGCTGTGGTTCCCGCCGGTGCAGACCATGAGTGCGATCGAGAACACCGGAGTCGACGACTACTGGGCGGCGATCGAGAAGCACCGTGAAACACTGATGGCCGCAGGCGAATTCGATGCGCGCCGCAGTCGTCAACAGATCGACTGGATGTGGGAGATGGCCCGCGACACCGTGGTGTCCCGCCTCGCCAACAGCCCGGCCGTCAAGGCCGAGCGGTCTGACATCGAAAGACGCGTGCGCGGAGCAGAATTGACGCCGGCTCTCGGTGCGGCACAGATCGTCGAGATCTTCGACGGCGAATCGCGCACCTGATTCCGCCCGCCTCGAGCACCCCTCATCCCGGTCGGTCGAGACCCTCATCCCGCCGGTCGAACACTTTCATCCCGCAGGTCGAGCCGCTATCCCGCCGGTCGAGCCGGGCGGAGCGCTAGCGAAGCCCGTGTCGAGACCACGCAAGCCGACGCCGAAAACCCCACCACCCCAACCACACTGGTTCATCCATAAGCTGTGGATAGAAAACACTTGCGGCGTCATGCAGGACAGCTACAATAGAACACATACGCCATAACGGCCTTCTCGGGGGAGGTGACATCAGCATGACAGACACCACCGACACCCCCATGTCGCAACCACTGGCACTGATGCACCAGATCAACGCATTGCTCGACGAACTGGCCGCCACCCCGATGACCGCATGCTCCGACACCGAAGTCATCGAGGCAGCGAAACTGTCCGAACAGATCGCGACCCGTACCCACTTTCAAGGTGATCGGGCGATCCTGGAAATCTCGGATCGTGGTGTGCACCGCAAGGTCGGCAAAGTCAGCCTGTCGAACTTTCTGAACTACGATCTGCGGATCGCGCAACCCACCATGCGCATCGCTCACATGAAGGCCACCGCCCGATTCCACGGTTTGACCGGGCAACCGGAGGAGCCGAAGTTCCCGACCTTGTCGGCCGCGTATGAGAAGGGCTTGATCGGCCACACCCACCTCTCGGCAGCACTCGAAGCGTTGGACAACATCCCGAACGCCGTTCCGCACGACAAGAAGGTCGCGGCCGAAGCCACCTTGGGTGAGAAGGCCACCGAACACATTCCGGCGGATATCACCAAGATGGGTGCCCGGATTCTGGCGCACCTCGATCCCGATGGGCAGTTGGTGGAGGAGAAGGAACGCCAACAGCGTCGCAACCTGTGGATCAACCAATCCCGTGTCGATGGGATGGCGAAACTGAACGGGCATCTCCCGCCGGTCACCCGTGCCTTGTGGGACTCCATGTTGGATGCGTGGGCGCAGCCCGGGATGAATAATTTGAGTGATCTGGAATCGCCGACCGGCGCCATCGGGGACGCCGACCCCGACGTGCTGGCGGCGGCGGTCAAGCGTGACGATCGTTCCCAAGCACAACGCAATCACGATGCGATGCACGTCCTGTTGGTGTCGGCGATGAAAGAAGGCGTCCTCGGCAAAACGCATCGCGGCCTGCCGGTCGCGTTGATCATCAAAACGTTCCTGCAGGACTTGCTGGCCGGCGCCGGGTACGCCACCACCGCCTCTGGTTCGACGATTCCCATTCCGGACTTACTCTCGGCGTTGGGTGACATCAAGGATCCCAACGATCTGCAGCAGTTCCTGGCGGTGTTCTCCGACGCGATCGACCTCCCGTTGTATCTGGGGCGGGCCCGCCGGTTGGCGTCGACCGAGCAGCGGATCGCGTCGTTCTCCCGCACCGGCGGTGAAGTGTGCTCGTTCCCCGGATGTGGGCAACCCGCGTCGCATTCGGAGATGCATCACGCAAAGAAAGACTGGGCTGATGGCGGGAAAACCGACATCACCGACCTCGCGCCGGCGTGCGGTCCGCACAACCGGATGGTCGGCCCGAACCCGGGGCAGTACACCACCGGCATCTACGAAGACGGACCGCTCGCCGGACGGTGCTGGTGGCAACTCAACGCCGCACCCGGCATGCCGGAGAACCCGAAGATCGTCAACGATCACCCCGACATCACCGCCCTCTACGAGCAGAAACTCGACCAGATCCGGGATCAGATCCACAGCGACCACACCACCAGCGAGGACACCGGCATCGGTAGTGGTTCCGGCGCAACCGAACCCGCAGACACCGACTCGGTTGATGCCGACGTGGTTGATGCCGAAGTGGTGGATGCCGAAACTGCTGACATCGAAGCCGACGCCGAAGCAGAGGTTGAGGCCGAGTCGGTCGATCCCGACGCCACCGCCGACGTCGACGAACCGGCCGATCCCGACGACGACAGCGACCACGAGGCCGAAGCCCCGGCGACCGTCGAGGCAGAAACCCCGTCCGACCGTAGTGTTCCGAGTGACGATCACGCTCCGGCTGCCGACTCCTCGACCATCGACGGCAGCATCGACATCGCAGACAGCGTCGACAAGCACGACGATCACGATGCCGACGTCATCGATCAGCCCGACCCAGGCGTCGACCAATACGATTCAGGCGCAGCCCAATCCGATGCTGTCGAACCACGACCGCCTGACCAACGGAACAGGCCCGACGCCGTAGGCGACGCGCACTCCGACAAACTCGGTGCCGCCAACACCGGGGAGATCGACCTGGTCATCTTCGACGGAGACGGTGTTCCGATCACCGACGATCCCGACGACCCTGCCACCACTGCCGGGCTCGAACGTGCCTCACGTACGCGGATCCGTGTCAGCGACAGGACGACCGAAAGTCAGGCACGCGAGCGCCTCATCCGTGAAGGCCGCACCGACGTCGAACGTGAGCTTGAGGAACTGGCCGCCATCGGCATGAACCCTCGTAACAGCCGGATCGAACGTGTGCTGGCCGCCAGGCTCCACTATCGGCTCGACACTTCTTGAATCAGCCCCGCCCGCCGGACTGGTCAGGCCTCACGACCACTGAAACTTTTGTGGCCGTGGGGAGTTCCAGCCTCGCCTTACGAGGCCTCGACACGGCTCGTCGCTATCGCTCCTCACCGGCTCGACCAACGGGTCGGGTGGCGAGTTCCAGCCTTTCCTTGCGAGGTCTCGACACGGTCCTCCGTTTCGACGGAGCTCAACGCGGCGGCTATCGCTCCGGACCGGCTCGACCAGGCTCGACCAACGGGTGGTGCGGCTCGACTAACGGGACGGGAACTCGACCTCGACAAGCTCGGCCCGGCGGATCAGCAGAACCTGTCGGTGAGTTCCGGCGCACCCTGCGGTGGTCTCGACTCGCGGCTCGCCCTGGGGGCTCGCCACGGCTCGACCGGCGAAAGGACTGCTCGACCGACGAACTAAGGCGTCGACCGGTGAAAGGGACTGCTCGACCGGCGAACTGGGGCCTCGACCGGCGAACTGGGGCCTCGACCGGCGAAAGGGCCTGTTCGAGCAGCGAATGATGGTGGCGGGGCCGGCACCGGCGAGAAGCAGAACGAAAGCCGGTGTGGGCGAACTGAATCACCCACACCGGCTCGTCGCAATCGGTCCGCCGGATCAGAGCTTGGCGGCCACCGGATTCAGGGTGTTGATGACGAACCCGACCGACGGTGCGCTCGGCACGCTGAACGCGGGCTGCGTGTCGTCGTTGAGGAACACCACGGTCCCGTTCTTGACGGCGGTGAGGTTGCTCCAACCCGGAATGTTCTGCACCGCAGCGAAATCGCCGCCCGGAACGTACGCGATCAGCAGATCGGAGTTCAGCAGGTCAATGCGCTCGGGGGAGATCCGCGACCGGGTCTGCCCCTCGGTGTGCTGCGCGGCGACCTCGGGGTTGAGGGTGAAGCCCAGTTGGGCGATCAGACCGGCAGCGGGATCCTCGGTCGTGTTGACCGCACCGATCTGGCCGGTCGGCATGACCTGCGCAAAGGTGAAGGTCTTACCCTGCGAACCGGGGTTGTCGGACTTGAACTTCGAGATCTTCGCATTGGTCTCGTCGATCAGGCTCTGAGCCTGATCCTTCACACCGAAGATCTCTCCGGTGGTGGTGGCCAGCTGCTCCCACGTGTCCACCGTGGCGCCCTTGTTGATCAGCGGAATGGTGGGCGCGATCTCGCTGAGCTGGTTGTAGCGGTTCTGGTCACCGAGCGGTCCGGCCAGGATGAGGTCCGGGTTGTACTTGGCCAACTCGGCCACCGTCACCTGCGTGGGATCGGCGACCTTCACGACCTCCGCATTGTTCTGCGGTGTCCACGAGTACGTCGGTGCAGATTCCGGCACGAAAGTCGCCGTAATCGGGATGTCCAGCGCCGCAAGCGTGTCGGTCCAGTCGGTCAGGAGAGTGACCACACGGGTCGGCTTCGCTGTGATCTCGGTCGAGCCGTACTCGTGCGTGATGGTGACCGGCGAGAACGACGAGTCACTCGAGGACGAGTCCTCATCGGGAGACGAGCATGCGCCGAGGAAGGCGGTCATGCCGATGGCGACGGCCACTACCAGGCCGCGCAGCATCAATCGGGAGTTACTCACGAGAATTGATTCCAATCGTCGGGGTTGTCGGTCGGGAAAATGAGCAGGGAAGGTGGATCGCTGATTAGCTGTCCAATGTCGCGCCTCCGTCGACCCGGAGGTCGTGCATCGTGATGTGACGCGCCGCATCGGAGGCCAAAAAGACGACAGTCTCTGCGATATCCCTCGCCTCGGCGATCCTCCCCAGCGGGATCCCGAGGCGGAATTGCGTTGCGTCACCGGCCAGTACGGTAGTGCGGTCGTCTGTGGACGACCACATCCCGCGGAGCATCGGCGTGTTGGTCGACCCTGGTGACACCACGTTCACGCGCACCCCGGATGGTGCCGCGGCCAGACCGATGCATCGTGCGTAGGACGTTGCGGCCGCCTTCGATGCGGCGTAGGCCGGAAAGGCGGAACGTGGTGTGGCACCCGCGTTGCTGGAGACCACGACCGCGACTCCGTGGCGTCGCTCCACCAGTGTCGGGACCGCCACGTCGAGAAGGTTTCGGACCCCGCCGGCGTTGACCGCCATGCACAGATCCCAGTCGTCACTCATCACTCCGGCCGCCGAGACGACGATGTCAACCGGTCCGTGGTCGCGCTCGACGGCGTCCCAGGCGGCAGCGACGGCATCGCGATCGGTGATGTCGACGTCGCTGACGTCACCACCCCGAGCCGGCCGGCGGTGCTTGTCACCGTGCGTTGTATCGGGGTCCCGGTGGATATCCCAGCCGATCACGGTGGCGCCGGATTCGCGCAGTACCGCGCAGACCGCCGATCCGATACCGCCGGCGGCGCCGGTGACGACGGCGAGCGCACCCGCCACCCCGGAGACGGGCGTCAATGGACCATCGTTCATGCGGTGATCCCGGACCGGCCACGCGCGCCAGGATCGTCGGTGAGCGCTGTCCCGCCCCGCGTCGGCGGTGAGATCGACGAGATCACCGCAGCGGCATCGAGGACACGTCCCGCGCGCTTGCCGATGTAGTCGGCCGCCATGCGATGCTCATCGGCGCTGAAGTCGGCCATGGCGTCGACGACGAAGAACGGGGCGACATCGCTCATGAAGGCCTCGGTGGCGCTGATCATGCATCCCATGTGCGCGTACACCCCGACCACGATCAGCTGATCCCGGCCGTGATGGGCGAGCAACTGCCGCAGATCGGTGCGCTGGAATCCGGAGTACCGCCATTTGGTGACGCAGATGTCGTCGGGCCCCGGAGTCAGTTGGGGAATGATCTCCTCGTCCCGTCCGGAACTGAGCCCCCTGCCCCAGAATTCCGAGAGGATGCCGCGTCGAGACGGGTGCTGATCGCCGGGCTGGGCCGTGTAGACGACCGGCACCCCGAACGCATTGCAGGCATCGCGAATCGCCACCATGTTGGGTAGCGCGGTGGCCATCGGCTCATGATCAAGTCGATAGGCATCGATGAAATAGCGCTGCATGTCGTGGACGAGAAGTGCGCATCGGTCGGGGTGCAACGTCCAGTCGACCCGGTCGGGGAACGGCCCGTCGGGTATCCGGTAGGGAGCTATGGGCGGAATGGACACAGCATTAGGGTAGCCTCACCTTGTGCGTGTGATGTCATGGCCCTCCGAACTTGCCGACCACTATCGCGAGAATGGGGTGTGGACCGACGACACCTTCGACGACATCGTCGCATGTCGGGCCGTGGATCCGGCGTTCGCGGACAGGCTCGCGGTGGTCGACGTGAATCGTTCGCTGACCTATGCCGAACTCGATGATCGGGTGGGCCGTCTGGCCGCCGGGCTCGCTGCCCTCGGTATCGTGCCGGACGACCGGGTCCTGCTACAGATCCCGAACTCCGTCGAGTACGTCGAAGTGGTGTTCGCGCTGTTCCGCCTGCGGGCCCTGCCGGTGTTCGGTCTGCCGGCTCACCGCGAGAACGAACTGGTCGGCATCGCGCGGTCGGCCGGGGCGGTGGCGATCATCTCTCCGGCGTCGACGCCGGGATTCGACTATCGCGGTCTCGCGCGGTCGGTCGCCGACCAGGTCGATACGATCGGTCACCTCATCGACTCGGATGTACTCGAGGAGATCTGGGCCGACCCTATCGATCACGGTCGGGCCGATCCGGAGGATCTCGGATTCCTGCAACTGTCCGGTGGTAGTACGGGCGTACCGAAGTTGATTCCACGCACCCACGCCGACTACCTGTACAGCGTGCGCCGCAGCAACGAGGTCTGCGGTGTCGACGAGAACACGGTGTACCTCGTCGTCCTGCCGGCCGCCCACAATTTCCCGATGAGTTCACCGGGCATCCTCGGCGCCCTGCACGCCGGTGGCACGGTCGTGTTGTCGGCGGCTCCGTTGCCGTCGGTGGCCTGGGAACTGGTCGCGCGGGAGCGGGTCACGATGGTGGGTTTGGTGCCACCGCTGGCCCGCATCTGGGCCGAAACCGCAGAGAACGGAACGGCTTTCGACCTGTCGAGTCTGGAGACCGTGCAGGTGGGAGGTGCCCGCTGTCCCGATGAACTCGCCCGGCGGATCGGCCCAGCGTTGGGTGCACGACTCCAGCAGGTCTTCGGCATGGCCGAGGGACTGGTCTGCTACACCCGCCTCGACGATCCCGACGACGAGATCACCACCACGCAGGGCCGCCCGATGTCGGAGTGGGACCAACTGCGCCTCGTGGACGAGGACGGCGTCCCCGTCACCGACGGGCCGGGCTTCCTGGAGACGCAGGGACCGTACACGATTCGTTCCTACTGGGAGGGCGCGAGCCCCACATCGTTTGCCGCCGACGGCTGGTATCGCACCGGCGACGTCGTCGAGTTCACCGCTCTGGGCAACCTGGTGGTGCGGGGGCGGGGCACCGACCGCATCAACCGTGGCGGCGAGAAGGTGTCCGCCGAACAACTCGAAGAGCATCTCCTGGCTCATCCCGCGGTCCGGGATGCGATCGTCGTCGCCGCCTCCGACACCTACCTCGGCGAGCGGACCTGCGCGTACGTGATCCCCGCCGACCGCGACGATCCGCCCACGCTCGCCGCGATCCGCGCATTTGTGCGCCGGGCAGGTTTGGCGGAGTGGAAGCTACCCGACGCGATCACGGTGATCGACGAGTTCCCCGAGACCGGCGTCGGCAAGGTGAGCCGAAAGAAACTGCGCGAGCTACTGACCCGCTGATCGGGCTCGGCACCCCGACCGGGTTCGGCTCACGCTCAGCGGCCTCAGCCGACAGGCGTCTGCGCGGGCACCTCCTGGCGCAGCGTCACCAGCGACCGCAACACCACGGCCGCGACGATGGCGGCGGCCAGCAGCATCAGGCCGTAGTAGACGACGGCATCCGAGGCCACCCAGATCGACCCGAATGCGCCGGCGACAAAGGCGCCCACGGTGACACCGCCGACCTCCTGGGCCATCCAGATACCGTTGACCCGGCCCAGTAGCGGCCCGGGTGTGTGCTGCTGGATCAGCATGTAGCGCAACACTTCCTGAATGGCCTCCAGGAATCCGATCACCACGAGCAATGCGATGGCGAGCCACGCGTAGGCGGTCAGACCGAACACGGCCAGGAGCGCGAAGGTTGCGATGAGGCAGCCGAGGAGGAGAACTCCCGGTCGACGTACCGACCCGAGCCACCCGCTGGTCAGTGCTGCGACCATCGCACCGGTCGCGACCGCCGCGAACAGCAGGCCGGTGATCGACGCGTTGCCGTCGAATCGCTGTGCGACCAGCGCCGGCAGCAACGCCACCACGCCGGGTGCGAACATCGCCAGCACACCGACGACCATCACCGCCCCGACGATGCGCTCACTGCGGAGGAAGGACCACAGCGGAACCGTGGTGGCAGGGGAGTCGGCGGAATCGGTGACCTCGGCCCGATCGGCCGTGGGTGTCTGGGCCGTCGGCTGCGGGCGGCCGCCGTCATCGAGGGCCGCGTCGTCGTGGGCCGTGTCATTGAGGGCCGTGTCATCGTGGGCCGTGTCATCAAGGGCCGCGTCCTCCAGGACTGGGGCATGCGGTGGCAGAGAGGGCAATCCGCTGATGATGAGGACTGTCATGGAGGCCAGTACCGCGGCGACGGTGTACGCCCATTCGACACCTGCGGCACCGATCACGAAGCCCGCGATGCCCGGTGACACCGCCGTACCGATGCGCACCGTCAGCGATCCCAGCGCTCCGACGGCCGCCAGGTGCCGACGAGGGATCAACGTCGGGACCGCGGCCATCAACGCCGACGTCGACAATGCGCCGATCAGACCGTCGACCACCGCCAGCACGTAGAGCACGGCCACCGACGCGGAGCCGCCGAAGACGCCGAAGGCGTTGGCCGCCAATCCGGCAAACGAGAGCGCGGCCGCCGCGCGGCCGGCCAGGATGAGCAGCTTGCGGTCGAACCGGTCGGCGAGGACACCGCCGAGCAACATGCCCACGAAGGTGGCGATCCCGGTGACCGCGGTCGCCGCACCGACCTGCGCCGACGATCCGGTGAGGTCATACATCTGCACCGGCACCGACACCAGCAGCATCCCGATGGCGACCAACGAGATCAGTCGGGCAACGAAGATCCGCCGGAACGGCGGGGACACCCGCAGGGGCGTGATGTCGATCAGCAGTCCTCGGGCCCGCCCGGCCATCAGTGTTCTCCCTCATCGGTGTTCACGGTGTTCACGGTGTCCGTCGGAGCGCCGGAGGCGGCTGTCGCGGCGGTCAACTCCGCCACCCAGCGATCCGCCCACGACGTCACCGTATCCTCGTCGACCACACCCGGCTGCCACACCCAGGTCGCCACCAGACGTGGTCCGTCCGGACCGTCGAGGGTGGTGACGTTCACGATCAGACCGTAGGACGCGGGCATCCGTTCGCCCGGTCCGACGTCCGCCGACTCCGGCGCCATACCCCAGCCATCGAACTCGAAGGACCGATAGCGGCCCAGATAGTTGAACTCGATGGCGGCGCCGGGCAGCGAAGCACCGGCGACGTGGCGCAGCAGGCCGTGACCGAGGCCGCCGTCCGGGATGGTGGCGCGCTGATCATTCAACGCACGCGCCTCCTCGGCGACGGTGCCGGCGCTTCCCACCACCACCGGATGGACCGCGGTGAACCAGCCGACGCCACCGGTGAGGTCCGCACCGGGTACCGCCTGCTCCTCGCGGCCGTGGCCTTCGAGATCGATCAGGGTCGGCTGCGCCAGCACCGCTCCGAGCGCACCGAGCAGCAATTCGTCGACGCCCACACCCAGGCGGGCGGGAACCGGGCCGAGCAGGTCGCGGGCCACGTCGGTGTCGACGGTCACCCGGTACCGGCCGGCATCGGCCTCGCGGTCGGTGCGCGGATCGATCGGTCGTGAGAAAGGCGGCGCCGCAACCGAATCGGTGAGGTTCCGCCACATCGGGAGTTCCTCGGACCGATCCAGTGTCACCAGTTCCCTTGCCCACGAACCGAATCCCGGCGGCAAGGGCCCCAGCGACACCGCGTCGCCCGCCACGATCTGCGAGTACGCGGCGACCACCTCCGGGACGAGTACGCGCCAGGACACACCGTCGACGACGAGGTGGTGGATCGCCAGCAGCAACCGCCCCGGCTCGTCCCCACGATCTATCCAGCTGGCTGACAACATCGCTCCGGCAACGGGATTCAGGCGATCGCGGGTGCGGCGGGCGATGTCCTCGACGACCCGTGGGTTCACATCCGCAACGGCCTCGGTGATCACCTCCACCGCGGGTGCGGTCTCCGGTATCTCGAATCGCCACAGTGATTCGTCGGCGACCAGGCGTGCGCGCAGCATCGCGTGACGATGCACCAGTGCGCCCAACGCGGTGCTCAGGGCGTTGACATCCAGATGCGCTGGGACCGTCAGGAACGCCGACTGATGGAACCCGGCGACGGCCTCGGCATCGCCGGCACTGACCTCCTGCAGCCACCGGATGATCGGTGTCGCGGGTACCGGACCGGAGGACACCACCGGCAAGGGTTGCACCGGCCCGTCGACGGTGTGCAGATGTGCCGCCAACTCGGCGGTGGTGCGGTGCGACATCACGTCCCGAGGGCCGACGACGAAACCGTCTGTCCGCAGCCGCGCCACCAGCTGCATCGCCACGATGCTGTCACCACCGAGTTCGGTGAAGTCGTCATCGACGCCGACGTCGTCGGCGTCGAGGCCCAGCACCTCGGTGAACGCGCGGCAGATTCGGCGTTCGGCAGGGTTCGTCGGTGCCCGCAACGAGCGTTCGACGTGCGGTTCCGGCAGCGCCCGGCGATCGATCTTGCCGTTGGGCAGTGTCGGTAGCGCATCGAGGACGACGACGGCCGCCGGCACCATGTAGTCGGGCAGCACCGCGCGGACGGCCGTCCGCAGACCGGCCGGATCCGGCGCGCCGCCGGAGCTTTCGCCCTCCGGCGCGTCGGCGACGACGTAGGCGATCAGCCGATTCGACCGCTCGACCGTGATCGCGGTGGACACCCCGCCGACCGCGATCAGTGCCGCCTCGACGTCACCGAGTTCCACCCGGTGACCGCGGATCTTCACCTGATCGTCGCCGCGACCGCGGTATTCGATGTGACCGGTACTCGTCCACCGCACGGTGTCGCCGGTCCGGTACATCCGGGACCCGTCGGCGGTGAACGGATCGGCGACGAAACGCTCGGCCGTCAGGTCACCGCGGCCCAGGTACCCGCGGGCCAGCCCGGCCCCGGACAGATACAGCTCGCCATCGACGCCGTCGGCCACCGGGACGAGAACGTCGTCGAGGATGTAGGCCCGCATCCCGTCGACCGGTCGGCCGATCACCGGGCGCTCGGTGTCGGCGACGCGCGCGACGAGGGCGTCGACGGTGCCCTCGGTCGGTCCGTAGAGGTTATAGGCGTCGGAGTCGGGAAGATCCCGCCACCGCTGCCACTGCTCGGGTGCGACCGCTTCGCCACCGAAACCGATGGCGGCCATGGTGGTCTCGGCGCCGCCGAGGGCGGCGAGGTGCGACGGGGTGAGTTCCAGGAAGTCCCACGCCTCGTCGACGAGTTGGGTGGCGAGCGCCTGGGCGTCGCGCTGGGTGTCGGCGTCGACGATGCTCACCTCATGGCCGTCGAGCAGCCACAGCTGTGGCTGCCACGACGCGTCGAAGGCCAGCGACCAGCCATGCCCGACCCGCAGCCTGCTGCGCCCGGTGCGTCGACGCGCCGGTTGGTGCAGCATCCGTCGGTGACTTGCGAAGAGATTCGCCAGCGCCCGATGGGGGATGACCACACCCTTCGGCGTTCCCGTCGAACCAGACGTGAAGATCACGTAGGCGGGGTGCTCCGGTCGCAACGGCCGTGCACCCGCCGACGGCCGGAACGCCGTCGCGAGTTCGGATTCTGTTGCCGGGTTGAGGAGTTCGTCGTCGAGGCGGTCGATCACCCGGACCGGACGCGCCACGTCCACCATCGCCGCGACCCGATCGTCGGGAGTGTCCGGCTCGATCGGCAGATACGCGGCACCGGAGTACAGCACACCGAAGATCACCTCCAGCGCGGCCACCCCGCGCGGGAGTCGCACCACCACAACGTCTTCGGGTCCGATGCCGGCTACGGCGAGCCGTCCGGCGATGAGGCGGACACGGTCGTGGAGTTCACCGAAGCTGCGTCGGCCGTCCGGCCCGCGCAGTGCCGGGGCGAGTCGGTCGGGTTCGGTCGCGCGATCGAGCAGATCGGCGACGGTGGTGGGCGCTTCGGTGGCCGGGTGGAACAGTGAGCGATGTTCGTCGGCGGTGCGGATGTCCATCCGGCGCAGCGGCGTATCGGTGTCGGCCACCATGAACTCGAGGATGCCGGTCAACCGCGCCGCCATGGCCTCGACCGTGGTCCGGTCGAACAGGTCGGTGCTGTATTCGATCACTCCGCCGACCCGCGCGTCACCACGTGAGGTGTCCTCGGTGAAATCGAAGGACAGATCGAACTTCGCGGTGGTCGGCGCGGGAAGTGAGACCTGCCCGTCGAGGTCCGGAAGGATTCCGTCGACGTAGACCACCATCGTCTGGAACAGCGGGTTCATCGATGTGGATCGTTGTGGTGCAACGGCTTCCACGACGCGCTCGAACGGGATGTCCCGATTGCCGTAGGCGTCGAGATCGCTGGTGCGAACCCGTGCGAGGAGTTCACGCGTGGTCGGGTCGCCGCCGAGGTCGGTGCGCAACACCAGGGTGTTGAGGAAGAAGCCGACGAGATCGTCGAGACGCGCATCCGAACGCACCGTCACCGGTGTGCCGATGGGGATATCGGTGCCGCCACCGAGCCGCGACAGCAACACCGCGACCGCGGTCCGCATCACCATGAACATCGACGTTCCGGTGGCCGACGCCAGGGCACGCAGCCCGGTCACCAGGTGCGGTTCGAGGGCCAGGAAGACACCGTCGCCGGCCCCACTGGGTCGCGGCGGCCGGGTGCGGTCGTAGGGCAACGCCAGTTCGTCGGGGAGCCCTTCGAGGGCCGAACGCCAGTGGTCGAGTTGCCGCTCACCCCGCCCGCCGTCGATGAGTTCGCGTTGCCACGAAGCAAAGTCGGAGTACTGCAGCCCCAGGGGCTCCCATTGTGGTGCGGCGCCGGCCTGCCGGGCCCGATACGCGGTGGTCAGGTCTGCGCGCAGCGGTGGCGCCGACCATTCGTCGGTGGCGATGTGGTGGATCGTCACCACCGCCACGTCGTCGGTGGCCGCCACCCGGATCGGGATCTCGGCGGCCAGATCGAAGGCGTGCGCACTCGAACGGGTGAGATCGGCCGGATCGTCGACATGCTCGACCACGATGTCGGGTTCGTCGACGAGGTGCGGTTGCTGATCGGGATAACGGGTCCGCAGGACCTCATGGCGATCGGCCACATCGGCCACGGCCGCGCGGAGAACCTCGATGTCGATGCGCTCGGCGGCCCCGGTGGGCCCACCCGGACGCCACATCAGCGGCACGTTGTAGGTGGTGGTCGGTCCGGCCAGGGTGTGCAGTGTCAGCATCCGCTCCTGCCCGTAGGACAAGATCGGTGCGGAATCGGTGCGGCGCACCAACTCCGGCAGCGGCGCGGCCGCGGTGGCCACTCCCGAGGAGAGGTGCTCGGCGAGTGTGGCCACGGTGGGCGCGTCGAACAGCACCCGCAGCTCGGCGTCGTACCCGAGGGTGGAGCGCACCAGGTTGAGCACCTTGATCGCGAGCAGGGAATGACCGCCGAGCGAGAAGAAGTCGGCGTGGACGTCGGTGACCGGGTGGCCCAGGACCTCCCCGAAGATCTCGGCAAGGTCGGACTCGAGGTCGGTCCGGGGTGCGGTGCCGACCGCGGCCGTCATCTCCGGCGCAGGCAGCGCCGCACGGTCGAGTTTGCCGGTGTGGTTGAGGGGCAGTGCGGCGACCACCATGATCGGCGCGGGCACCATGTAGGGCGGCAGCCGCCGCGACAACGCGGCGGTGACGGCCGCGGTCACGTCGGTGGGTGTGGCCGTGGAATCCTCCGGTACCACCCACCCGACGAGACGATCGGCGTCGACGGCGACGGCGCCCGAGGCGATCCCGTCGACGGCCCGTAATGCTGCCTCGATCTCGCCGAGTTCGATGCGGTTGCCGCGCACCTTGACCTGACTGTCGGCGCGTCCGGCGTACTCCAGAATGCCGGCGCGGCGGCGGACGAGGTCGCCGGTGCGGTAGAGGCGTGCGCCGGGGATCTCTCCGGTCGGATCGGCCACGAACGACGCGGCGGTCAGTCCACTGCGTCCGAGATATCCACGGGCGACCGGGATTCCACGCACGTAGAGCTCCCCGAGGACACCGTCGGGTACCCGGTTCAGGGCCGCATCCAGGATCAGCAGGTCGGTTCCGGCGATCGGGGTACCGATCGGGATCGTCGGCAGAGTCGCCGAATCGTCGGTATTGGCCACCTGATCGGTGACGACGACGGTCGTCTCGGTGGGGCCGTAGGCGTTGATCAACGCCATCTGCGGTGCCGCGGCGGCGACTCGCGTGGCCAACGGTGTGGTCAGGGCCTCGCCGCCGGCGATGATGTGTCGCATCGTCGCCAGCTCGGGCAGGTGTTCGGCGAACAGGTCGAGCAGCGACGGGACGAACACCGCAGCCGTGACCGCGTGGTCGGCGACGATCCGCGCGAGCCGACGCGGGTCGCGCTGCGCATCGGCTTCGGCCACCACCACAGCGGCACCGGATACGAAGGGCAGCAACAGTTCCCACACGGCACCATCGAAGCCTGCCGGGGTCTTGACGAGCATCCGATTCCCGGCACCGAAGCCGCCGGGGATGGTCGCCAGACGCCACCGCAGCACGTTGACGACGCTGCGGTGACTGACGACGACACCCTTGGGACGTCCGGTGGAACCGGAGGTGAAGATGACGTAGGCGGGATGGTCGGGGTGAATCGTCGGTGGTGTGACCGTCGATGCTGTGACCACCGACGCGGGGGCCCGGTGGTGATCGGGGTGAGCGGTGGGGCCGTCCTCGGCGATACCGCCGAGCCCGTCGAGAACCAGCACCGGACGGGCGGTGGCGAGGTGCCGCGTGGCGTCGTCGAGGAGGACGACGGCGGGCGTCGCGTCATCGAGGATATCGGCGATACGTGCGTCGGGCAGATCCGCGTCGATCGGCAGGTAGGCGGCACCGGAATACAGCACCCCCTGCAGGGCGACGAGCTGGCCGATGCTGCGGGACATGATCACCGCGACAATGGATTCGGGTCCGACGCCGGCCGCGCCGAGTCGTGCCGCGATCCGTCGGGCGGCGCCGTGGCACTGCCGGTAGGTCATCACGTTGCCCGCGGTGTCGGTCAGGGCCGGCGCGTCCGGGGTGGCCCGCGCCGCGGCATCGAGCAGGTCGACAAGCGTGGAGCTGCCGGCGTCACCGGTGGGAGCCCGTGGGTCACCGCCACGTTCGGCACCACGCAGGGCGTCGAGGTCGGCCGCGTCGAGCAGCGCGATGCGATCGAGTGCGAGATCGGGATCGGCGGCCACCGCCTCCATGACCCGGGCGAGGTGATTGAGCAGTGCCCGGGCGGTGGCGCGGTCGAACTGGGCGGTCGCGTACTCGAGGCCGATGGTCAGTTCACCGCTGTCGGCGGCGTCGACGAAGGTGAAGGCGAGGTCGAACTTCGCCGCCACCGAGGTGAGCGGAGCGAAGGTCGCCGGAACCCCGAGGAATTGGTCGGGGACTCCGTCGAGCGGCAGGTAGGACACGCTGACCTGGAACAGCGGGTTGCGTCCGGACACCCGTGACGGTGCGAGCCGTTCGACGACCCGCTGGAACGGGATGTCCTGATTGTCGAAGGCCGCGAGGTCGACCTCGCGGACCCGATCGATCAGTTCACCGAATGCCGGACGACCACCGACATCGATACGCATCACCTGCGTGTCGACGAAGAAACCGATGAGGTCCTCGAGGGCCGGGTCGTTGCGGCCGGAGATGGGGCTTCCCAGCGGGATGTCGTCGCCGGCCCCTTCGCGGTGGAGGAGGGTGGCGACGGCGGCCTGGGCCACCATGAACATGCTGGCGCCGTGTGCGGCGGCGACATCGGCGAGGCGTCGGCGGGTGACGGCGTCGATGGTCGCCGTCTCCGTGGCGGCGGGACCGGCTGCCCCGGGACGTCGCGCCCGGTCCCGGGGCAGCGGCAACTCGTCGGGGAGATCGGACAGGGTCTGCGCCCAGAAATCGAGCTGACCGGCGCCGACGGCGTCCACCCGATCGCGTTGCCACACTGCGTAATCGCCGTATTGGACGGGCAGTGGCGCGAATGAGGGTGTCGCGTCGGCCAACCGTGCCGCGTAGGCGGTGGTGAGGTCGGTCAACAGCGGTCGGTCGGACCATTCGTCGGTCGTGATGTGATGCATCGCGATGGTGAGGACGCCGGCGGTCTCACCGCTCCCGCCGGATGCATCGGAGATGGGAGCCACCCGATCCAGGCGCACCCGGATGGGTGGTTGCGCGGCGAGATCGAAGGGGCGGGTGAGTGTCTCGCGTGCCCGTTCGCCCAGTTCGGTATCCAGTTCGTCGGCCGGCGCGGTGACGGTGGTGACCTCGACGACATCGGGGATCTCCGTGATGTCCAGAATTCGTTGGGACGGTTCACCTGTCGCCGATTCGACGATGACCGTGCGCAGGCTTTCGTGACGTATGAGCAGGTCGGTGACCGCCGCACGCAACGCCGACGGATCGATCGCCGCATGCAGCCGCACGACGTGCCCGTAGTGATACGACGTGTCGGTGGGGTCGAGGCGATGCAGCACCCACAGCCGTTCCTGCGCCGGCGACAGGGGCAGCGGGTCGGGTCGGGCGCCGACGACGATGTCACTGGCCGAGCCGGTTCGGTGGACTCGCAGGGCGATGTCGGCGGGGGTGCGGGCCTCGAACAGGTCTCTGATGGACAGTTGTGCACCGAGTTCCGAACGGACCGCCGACACCAGCCGCATTGCCGACATCGAATGGCCGCCGAGTTCGAAGAAGTCGTCGTCGACGCCCACCGGGTCGGCAGTGCCGAGGACATCGGCGAACACAGCACACAGCTGCCGTTCGATCTCCGTCTGCGGCTCACGATGGGTGGTGGCCGGGCGCGCCTCGGGAAGGGCCCGCACGTCGAGTTTGCCGTTGACGGTCATCGGGAATTCGGTGACCGCGGCGAACAGCGTCGGCACCATATAGTCGGGTAGCCGGGTCGCCAGGTGCCGCCGGATGTCGGTGAAGTCCACACCGGCCGACGGATCCGTGGGGATGACGTAGGCGACCAGACGTTTGACCGACGGATCGCCGGGGTCGGCGGCGGCCACCACGGCGGCCGATGCCACGTCGACGAGTGCGGTGAGGGCGGTCTCGATCTCGGCGAGTTCGACGCGGTATCCGCGAACCTTCACCTGATCGTCGGTGCGCCCGAGGAAGTCGAGGTTGCCGTCGGCGCGGATACGCATCAGGTCGCCGGTGCGATACAACCGTCCGCCGCTGGAGAACGGGTCGGCGACAAAACGTTCGGCGGTCAGATCCGCACGGCCGAGGTAACCGCGCGCCAATCCGGCACCACTGATGTAGAGCTCACCGGCGACCCCCGAGGGCACCGGCCGCAGCCAGCCGTCGAGCAGATGGGCGTGCGTGTTCCAGATCGGGGTGCCCACCGATGAGGTCGGCGACTCGTCGGTGCCGATGCCCAGCGTGTTGATGGTGTACTCGGTGGGCCCGTACAGGTTGTAGCCGAAGGTCTTCGGGTTCTCCCGCAGCCGCGTCCAGACGGGCTCTCCGACGGCCTCACCGCCCAGCAGTACCAGCGGCGGCACATGATCGGCCACGTCGCCGGCGTTGCCGTCGAGCAGACCGTCGGCGAACAACTGCGCGGCGTAGGTGGGTGTCACGTTGATGACGTCGATGCGGTGCGCAGCGCAATAGGCCACCAGCGCAGTCGAATCGCGGCGTAGATCCTCGTCACAGACATGCACCTCGTGACCCTCGACGAGCCAGAGCAGTTCCTCCCAGGACATGTCGAACGCGAAGGACACGGTGTGCGCGATGCGCAGTCGTCCGGTGATGCCCGCCGAGCGGGCCACCTCGATGGCCGGTTCGAAGACCTTCTCCCGGTGATTGAGTTGCATGTTGGTCAGGCCGCGGTACGGCGTGACGACACCCTTGGGTTTCCCGGTGGAACCGGAGGTGTAGATGACGTACGCCGGCCAGTCCGGATGCACCCGGGGTGTGGTCCAGGTCGGCTCGTCGGGCGCGGGCAGGTCGTCGATGGTCAGGATCGGCACCCCGGTGTCGGCGAATCGTTCGCCGACGCGGCTGTGGGACAGGATGATTCGCGGTGCGGCGTCGTCGATGATGGTGCGTAGCCGCTCGTCGGGATGATCGAGTTCCAGGGGCAGATAGGCGGCGCCGGCCCGCAGGATCGCGAACAACGCCACAACCGTGTCGATGCTGCGGGGAATGGCCAGCGCGACAACGGTTTCGGCACCCACGCCGTGATCGGAGAGGATGTGGGCGACGCGGTCGACCTCGGATTCGAGTTCGGCGTAGGTCATCCGCCGGTTCTCGAAGAAGAGTGCATCGGCGTCGGGGATTGTCGCGGCGCGTTCACCCAGGAGGTTCGACACGGTCACGTCGGGTAGCTCGTGGAGCGGGCCGGCGAGGCCGGTGTCGCCGGGCAGGCTCAGATCCACCGCGGCCACCGGTGCGTCGAGGTGGGTGCCGATACCATCCAGCGCCCGGCGGAAACGCGCGACAAGTGCGAGCGCGGTGGTCTCGTCGATCAGGTCGTCGCGGTACTCCAACCGGAACCGGATGTTGCGGGACGGGGTGACCACCAGCGCCACCGGATAGTGCGTGTGATCGAGACTGCCCTCGCCGATGACGTCGTGCAACGCCGACTGCGTGCGTTCCTCGTCCTCGGTCCGGAAGTTCTGCAACACGTAGAGCACATCGAAGAGCACCGGGTGCCCGGTCTCCTGCTGGAGCCGGTTGAGGCCGAGATGGTCATAGGCCATCATCTCGACACGTTGATCCTGCATGCGGCGCAACAGTTCTGCGACAGTCTCGTCGGGTCGCAGGACCGTGCGGACGGCCACTGTGTTGAGGAACAGGCCGATGACGGTGTCGATGCCCGGCACCTCGGGGGGTCGGCCGGCCACCGTGGAACCGAACGCGACATCGGTGCGGCCGAGTTGGCGCGACAGGGTCAGATCGAGAGCGGCGGTCAGCACCGTGTTGAGCGTGACGCCGGCCGTGCGGGCATCGGCGCGCAGCCGTTCGGAGAACTCCGCGCCGAGGTCGACGTCGATGCGTCGGGGGGCGCGCGGAGTGGTGGTCGCGGTGGTGCCGCGAGGTGCGATCAACGCCGGCTCGTCGTAGCCGTCGAGGTGGGCGATCCACGCCGCCACCGCATCGGCGTCGTCGGCGCCACGGGCCAGCCAGGAGAGGTAGTCGCGCAGTGACGCCTCCCGCACCGGAATCGGACTGCCGTTGAGGTGCGCGAGCAGTCGGGACACGAAGAGGCCACCGGACCAGCCGTCCCACAACAGGAATCGCCGGTTGACCACCAGACGGTCACGATCGCCGGGCAGATGCACCAGACGCATCCGCCACAACGGTGCCCGGTCGAGGGCGAACCCGGTGGCGCGGTCCTCGGCGAGCAACTCGGCGAGGCGATGCTCGGCATCGGCGGCCGAGTGCTGCGACAGATCCATCTCGGTCACATCGGGTTCGACGACGGCGGCGATCACCTGCAGGGGCCGGCCGTCCACCTCGACGAATGCGGCCCGCAACTCGGGGTTGGTGTCCAGCAGGGTGCCCGCGGCCCGACGCAATTCCGCGGCCTCGATGCGATGACCGAAATCCAGCCAGAACTGGGCGGTATAGATGTCGGCGTCGGCATCCATCCGGGCCTGATAGTAGAGCCCCTCCTGCAGGGGCGTGAGGGGCCAGACATCGGCGATGTCACCATGTGCGGCAACCAGTTCCGTGAGCGACTCGGAGTCCAGATCGACCAGGCGGTCCTCGGCGAATCCGACGACGGCACCCGCCACGGCGTCGGCGAGACGCCTCGCATCCTCGACCCGCGCGGGATCGATACGGACTCGCACCTCCCATCCCGCGGCCGTGGGTGCGCCGTCATCGGTCCGGGCGGGACGGACCGCCACCGACACCGCATGCGAGGTGGGCAGTCCGTGGTCGCCGACGATCACGTCCGGATCGACGATGTCACCGGCGCTCCGTGCCGCCATCAGCGAGGCCGCCACCTGTGGAGACAGGTATCGCAGGATATCGAGGGCCGGGCCGGGCACCGCGGTGGTCGCGCCATCGGACACGGCGATGCGGGTGGGTGTGACGCCCCGGAACGGCCCGCCGGTGCGCTCGGCACCCGCCGGTCGCAGGTCGGTGACCACGTCGACGAGCAGGTGGCTTCCGAGGCGCTCACCGAGGTGCTGCGCGAGGGCGGAGCACACCACGCCGGCGATCTCCGCCGGGTCCGGCGCAACGGTGACGTCGACCGGGCGACGGACGCAGACCGGGCCACCGTGGTCCGCAGGGTCATCAAGACCGGTTGGGTGGGTCGGTAATTGGGCTCCGGGGGCCAGCACCGCTAGCCACTGCGGCAGGGCCGACGGGTCCGCGGCCTGTGCGGCCAGCGCGGCGGAGGCCCGACCCAGTGACATGGGAACCGGATCGATCTCGATCGTGCGCCCATGCGCGAGGTCGTCCGCCGCGGCCGTCAGATCTCGGCGCAGGATGTCGATGGTGACCGGATCGGCCAGTGCTGGGTGCACCCACAGCGTCAGTCGGCCCGACGCCTGGTCCAGCGTGGCGCGGGGAAGGTGTGCGGCGGCCGAATCCGGCTCGGACGCGGTCTCGGTGGTGTAGTCGAGTGGGATCGTCGCGCCGTCGGCCGGCGCGGTGGACAGCGTCCACAGGATCGGGACCGGTCGGGCCAGCGTGGTGCGCAGCACGTCGTGGCGGGCGGCGAGGGCCGAGAGGATCTCGGTGACCGTCCCGGGTGCGGTTTCCGGCGCAACGTCGACGTGAATGCGGCTCGGTGCCAGGCTATCCGGGTCGATCTCGGCGATCCGCAGCCGGTGCAGGGCCGGCGTGAGGCCGGCGGCGGGCATCGGGCTGTCCTGCGCCGGGCGGTCGTCGGCGCTCACGCCGATCTCCGTGAGGCGGTCGTCGGGCCCGTGGCTCAGGTCGGTGAGGAAACCGTCGAAGGCTGTGGCGATCTGTGCACTCTCGATGGCCGCCTCGGCCACTCCGCGGACGATGACCTCGGCGGGAAGCCCTTTGCGGCGCAGTTGGATCTGGATCTCGACGTCGGAGACCGGACCGGAGGCGAGCGCGTGCACACTCACCTCACCGCCGCCGATGGTCTGTCGTGTGCTGTTCGTGAGGACGTTGATGCCGAGGCCGAACATACGGTACGGCCCGCTCGCCGGATCGGCGTCGGCGGCGAGGGCACGACCGAGATCCTCGGCGCGGAAACGGCTTCGGGGCAGCAGGCCGAAGAGGGCGCGGTCCACCCGGGTGGCCAGGTCGGCGAGATGGTCACGGCCGAACGCCGCCACCCGCAGCGGCAACACACTGGTGACCATCGACGGCGCCGAACGCGTCCCCCGGTCGAGGCGACCGGACACCGGCAGTGCGAACACGAGATCGTCACGACCGGTGCGCAGGTGGGCGAAGGCCGCCACCGCCGCGATCAACATGACCGCGGGCCGCACCCCCACCCGGGAGGCGAGGGCACGCAGCACCGCCAATCGGTCGGCGTCGATCTCGAAGCGGGCGTGCGTGATTCCCGGCCCCGGTGGCAACTGCTGATCGAGCAGTCGAACCGGCTCGGGGTGGTCGGCCATCAACCCGGTCCAGTATTCACGGTCCTCGAGATAGGCGGGACCGCACCGGTAGTCGGATTCGGCCGCGACGATGTCGCCGAGCGCCCAACTGCCGGAATGTATGCGACCGCCGTCACCGGATGAGGGATCCGCCGGGGCGTCGTAGCGCTTGCGGACGGTCTCGGCGTAGGAGACCAGACCCATTCCATCGCAGACGAGGTGATGTACCTTCAGGAAGGCGAACACCGCCGTGGGGGGTGCCGCCGGTTCGTCACCGGCGAGCAGGATCCGGAAGTCGCTGAGCGGACCGGCGTGAATATCCATGGGCTGGGCCATGGTTCGCTGCATCCACGCGTGCGGATCGGTGCCGCGGATGTCGACGACGGGGACGTCGAATTCGTCGATCGACAGCAGTCGTTGGGTGAGTTCGCCGTCCTCCTCGGCGAACACCGCCCGCATGGCCTCGGCGGCGTCGAGGGTCTGGCGCATCACCGTCCGCAGGCGATCAGGGTCCGTGGTCGACGGCATCCGGATGTAGAGGCCGGTGTTGTAGAGCGTCGGGTCGGCGGCGATCTGCATGCCGAGATAGATGTCACGCTGTCCGGCCAGGAGGGGATGACGCCGCCCGGTCGACTCGGTCGAGCGGGACAGGCGGGAGATCGAGGTCACGAACACACTCCGGTGGTTTGCTGATGCGTGGGGGACTGAGCGGGGGACTGGTCCGTGTGATGAGACGCGTCGGTTCCGGGTGGGTTGGCCGCGACCAGATCCTGCAGCGCGGTGCGCCACCGGTTGGCGAGTCGTGCGACGGTCCCGGCGTCGATCTGGTCGCCGAGATGGCGGAAGGTCCCGGTGAGGATCGGGCCATCCGCCTCGTCGCGGCACACGATCTCCACCTCGAGGGGATGGGCCACCCCGAGGTCCGGGTCGGCGGCCGCCGCCACGGCGTACGACTCGGCCGATGGCTGCCACGCACCGCCGCTGCCCACCGAGAAGCGGCCCAGGTAGTTGAGCAGCACACTCGCCGACGGCAGCGTGGCCAGCGCCATGGCGGTCTGCGGATTCAGATACCGCAGCATCCCGAAACCGGCTCCGGCTGAGGGCATCTCCTGCCATTGGTGTTCTGCCGCCAGTACGGCCGCGCGCGGATCGGTGCCGTCGGCAGCCGGGAGGCGCAGCGGGGCCATGGTGGTGAACCACCCCACCGTGTGGGTCAGATCCCGGTGACCGAGACCGGCCGATTCGGTGTCGCGACCATGTCGCTCGGTGTCGACGACGAGGTCACCGGCGCCGGTGACCTCGGTCGCCGCGATGCGCAGCGCGCCGAGGAAGACCGAGGTGACCCCGACCCCGAGACGGCTCGGCAGATCGGTGACGATCGCCCGTGAGGTCGCGCGATCGAGTTCGACGACGTGGCTGCGCTGTGCCGCGAGAGTGCCGGAGCGTGCCGGGGACCCCGGGATCAACTCGCCTCCCGGTGCGAGCACCGCAGCCCAGTGCGCCACCTCGCCCAGCAGTTCCGGGGCGAGTGCGGCCTCGGCGACGGCGGCGGCGAAGTCGCCGAGCCTCGTTGCGTCTGCGGTGTCGGTGGCCGAACCGGCGTCGTGCACGGCGGCGAGGTCGTCGAGGAGGATGCGGCGGGAGACCCCGTCGACCGCCAGATGATGGATGACGAGGACGAGGCGTCCCGGATCGCCCGGATTCGTCGGCGTCAGATGGGCGGCGGCGATCATCCGGCCCGAACCCGGCGACAACCGTGCAGCGCAGGCATCGGAGGCCGCGGCGATCGCGTCGGCGACAGTGTCGTGGGCATCGAGGGGGACGACGTCGAGGATGTCGGTGGCCGCGACATCGCCAGGGGCTCGAGCGGTGAGCGTCCACACGTCGCCGGCGATGACGTTCAGGGTCATGCGCAGTGCCTCGTGGGCGTCGATCAGCGACTGCAGTGCCGCCGTGATCGACGCGGGTGTGGCCTCGGGTGGGGTGTCGACGACGACGGACTGATTGTGGCGATCGATCCGCCCACCCAGTTCGCGGAGCCGGTGCATGATCGGCAGCAGAGCGATGACCTCACCGGAACCCGCTGGTGCCGTGTCGGAGTGCGTGTCAGCGTCGTCACCCTCGCTGATCGGTCCGGCCACCACGGCCAGGGCTTCGATGGTGCGGTGGGTGAAGACATCCTTCGTTCGTAGGCGCCAACCGGCCCGCCGGGCACGATTGACCAGCGTGGTGGAGACGATCGAATCACCACCGAGCGCGAAGAAGTCGTCATCGACCGAGATGTCGCACGCCGGCAGGTGCAGTGTCTCGGCGAAGATCGCCAGCAGTGCCGATTCGGCCTCGGTGGCCGGCTCTCGGGCACCCTCGCGTGCCACACCTGAGGTGTGCGGCTCGGGTAGCGCCGCGACATCGGTCTTGCCGTTGGTGGTCAGCGGAATGGCGTCGATACCGATCACCGCCACCGGCACCATGTGCTCGGGCAGCAACGTGGCGAGCGCCGAGCGCACGTCGTCTGGGCTGATCCCGTCGGTGACGACGTATGCGAGCAGCCGGTGGCCCTCCGCCGGGCCGGGGCGGGTGATCACCACGACGTCGCGCACGCCGCTCACCCCGGCGACGGCGGCGCGCACCTCACCGAGTTCGATGCGGAAGCCGCGGATCTTGACCTGCGAGTCGGCGCGGCCTTCGGAGCGCAGACGGCCATCGCCGGTGAGCCGGAACAGGTCTCCGGTGCGGTAGCAGGTGCCACCGCCACCACCGGGATCGGCGACGAACCGCGCCGCCGACAATCCCGGACGGTTCAGGTATGCCCGGGCCACCTGCGGACCCGACAGGTACAGTTCGCCGATCACCCCGGGCGGCACCGGACGGAGGTATCCGTCCAGCAGCCGACCGGTGAATCCGGGCAACACGGCACCGACGGCGCTGCCCACCGAACGTTCCGCGGAGTCGGCGTCGATGTCGAGCAGGGTGGCGTGCACGGTGATCTCGGTGATGCCGTACATGTTGATCGCCCGGACGTCGGGCCAACGGCGCAGGAAGGCGGTGAGCCGACGTGCGTCGAGGGCCTCGCCGCCGAAGATCAGGTGGCGTAGCGATCCGAGGTCGGCATGGTCGACCTCGGTGAGGGTGGCCTCGAGGGCGTAGAAGGCCGACGGTGTCTGGTTGAGCACGGTGACCTGCTCATCCCGCAGCAGGGTCGCGAAGTCGGCGGGGGAGCGGGTGGTCGCACGATCCGGAATGACCAGTCGTGCACCGCTCGACAGCGCTCCCCAGATCTCCCACACCGAGAAGTCGAAGGCGTAGGAGTGGAACATCGTCCAGACATCCGCCGGGCCGGTGCGGATCGCCTCTCGGGTCGCCGCCAGCAGGGACACCACGTTGCCGTGGGTGATGGTCACGCCCTTGGGTCTGCCCGTGGAACCGGAGGTGTAGATGACGTAGGCGGGGTGATCTGCGGTGACCGGGACCGGCCGCGCGACAACGGGTTCACCTGGATCCGACACCGATACCCGGGCGCGATACCCGGCGTCGACGATGACGACCGGCCGGGCGTCGGCGAGGATGGTCGAGATGCGTTCGTCCGGGTAGTCCGGGTCGATCGGCACGTAGGCACCGCCCGCGCGCAGGATGGCGAGGATCGAGATCACCTGGTCGACGCCGCGCGGCAGCAGCAGGGCCACCAGATCACCGGGGCGGACCCCGTCGGCGATCAGTGCGGCGGCCAGGTGCGCGCTGCGGCGCTCCACCTCGCGATAGGTCAGCACGTCGACGCCGGCGGTCAGTGCGACCCGGTCGGCATGTTCGGCGGCGGTGCGGGTGAAGACCTCCCACAGGGTGCGCGCACCGTCGAGGGTCGGGCGCTGCACGCATGCGGCGGTGGCCGCCGACATCGGCAGTGCTGCAACGGTATCGGGCGCATCCGGCATCCGCAGCGCAGCGATACGGTCGTCGGGATGGTGGGCGAGCATCTCCAGGAGGTACAGCACACGATCGGTGAGGTGTTCGGCGGTGTCGCGGTCGAACAGGTCGGTCGCGTACTCCAGCCGCAGGCGCAATCCGTCGGTCAGACCGACGAATTCGAAGGTGAGATCGAACTTCGCGGTCCGGGTCGGCGGGAAGAGCGGTGTCGCGTCGAGGCCGGTGAAGTCGGGTGCCTCGATCGGGTCCCGGTACTGGACCATCGTCTGGAACACCGGGTGACGTGACAGCGTCCGCGGCGGCGTCAACGCGGCGACGATGGCGTCGAACGGCAGATCGGCATGCTCGTAGGCGTCGAGATCGGTACGCCGGATACGGTCGATGACCTCACCGAGGGTCGGATCGCCACTCAGGTCGGTGCGCAATGCAAGGGTGTTGACGAACATGCCGATGAGCTCTTCGGCGGCGGCCGTGGTGCGCCCGGCGAACGGTGTGCCGACGACGATGTCGTCGCCGGCGCCGGAGGCCGACAGTGCGAGTGCCACCGCCGCATGGACGAGCATGAATCGGGTGGTGCCGGTGGTCGCGGCGCGGTCGTCGAGTGCGGCAACCAGTTCGGTGGGTACCGTGCGATCGATCTGATCGCCACGGTGACTCGGTTCCATCGGCTGGGGCCGGTCGGTGGGGAGCCGTATCTCGTCACCGATGCCGTCGAGAATGTCCCGCCAGTGACCCAGTTGCCTCGCGCGCAGCGACGTCGGGTCGTCGGGGTCGCCCAGCCGGTCGAGTTGCCACACGGTGTGATCGGTGAACTGGACGGTCGGCGGCGCCACGGTGATGCCGTTGTAACCCGCGGCGAGTTCGTCGAAGAGTCGGCGGGCCGACCACTCGTCGGCGGCGATGTGGTGGACGGTGAGGAGCAGGATCGCCGACGCGGTGCTCGTTCTGATCAGATCGGCGCGCAGAACGGCGTCGGCCGCGAGGTCGTAGGGACGGGCCATCAACCGCGCGATCAGGGCGTCGGTGTCGCCACCGCCGCTTCCGCCGTGATGCTCGACGACTGTGACCGTCGCCCGATCGGCGGGGTCGATGACGGGTACTTCGCCGACGATGCGGGTGCGGAGCACCTCGTGTCGTGTCACGATGCCGGTGAGCGAATCAGACAGTGCGCCGGCGTCGATCGACGATCCCGGATGTGCGTCGAGACGGACCGCGAAGGCCACCGTATAGGCGGAATCATCGACACCGGACTGAAAGAGCAGCCGACGCTGCGCCGGCGACAAGGGCAGGGGATCGGGTCGCGGCCCGGGCACCGGCCCCGGTGGCGTCATGGGGCCGGCGGTCACCGACCCGCTCCGATCGGTGTCTGTCGGTGCGGTGTCGATCAGCGCGGCGAGGTCGGCCAGCACCGGATGGTCGAAGACGTCGCCGATGCCGAGCCGGGATCCGGCCTCCACCCGAAGTCGGGTGAGAAGTCTTGTCGCGGATAGGGAATGGCCGCCGAGATCGAAGAAGTTGTCCTCGATGCCGGCGTCACGACCGAGGACTGCGGTCGCCGCCGCGACGACCGCGGTCTCGGCGTCGGTGCGCGGACCGCGTGACAATCGGGTCGATCCGGCGTCGGCCGGATCGGGCAGGGCCAGTCGATCCACCTTGCCGCCCGGCGTCAACGGCAATGCGTCGAGGACGGTGATCGACGCCGGGATCATTGCGGCCGGCAGCGAGGTGCCCAGTGCCGCGGTGATCTGGGGGGACGACAGCCCGGGCCGACCGCTGACGTAGGCGTCGATCCGGGTGTCACCGGCGGCATCGGTGACCGCCCGGACGGTGGCCTCACGCACCGCGTCGACGTCGGCGATAGCCGATTCGACCTCGCCGAGTTCGACTCGCACGCCGCGGATCTTGACCTGGCGATCGGCGCGGCCGAGCACCGTCAGCCGCCCGTCGGTGTCGATGCGGCCACGATCGCCGGTGCGATACAGACGACTCCCGGATCCGCCCGGATCGGCGACGAATGCGGTCGCGGTCCACTCGGAGTGACCCCGATACCCACGCGACACTTGCGGACCGCCGACGTAGATCTCGCCGGCGACACCGGTCGGGACGGGCCGCAACAGATGATCGAGGATGCTCACGCGGGTGCCTGCGACCGCGGTTCCGGCGGTGACCGCTCCGCCGGTGACCCGGCCCATGGTGATGTCGCCGGCCACCTCGGAGGAGCCGTAGGAGTTGATGATCTCGGCGCCGGTGGCGGCCAGGGTGTCCCGGGTGGCCGCGACGAGCGGTTCACCGGATACGATCCACCGTCGGGGTGTGGGCGTCGCACCGACCTCGGTGATCGCCTGTGCCAGTGACGGTATCGCGGTGATCTGGTCGACGCGGTGCTCCGCGGCCAGGTCGGCGACTGCGGTCGCGTCGCGGGCGGTGGTGTCGTCGGCGAGGATCACCGTCGAGCCGGCGGCGAGAGCACCGAGCAATTCGGTGCTGCCGTCGATGAACGCGATCGACGACTTCGCGAGAACCACTGCGCCGTCCCAGGATTCCGCGGCCCAGGCGATCCGGTTGGCGAGCGCACGAGACGTGCCGACGACGGCCTTCGGGGTGCCTGTGGAACCGGAGGTGTAGATGACATAGGCCGACGAATCCGGATGGACCGCCACCGGATACGGGCCTGCTGTGCCGGAGGTGGACTCCGCGCCGAGAGCCGCGGCCATCACGTCGTCGATGACAAGATCCGGTTCGGCATCGCCGAGCATGAAATCGATGCGCGCCGCGGGGTATCCGGGGTCGATCGGCAGGTAGGCGGCACCGGCCCGGAGTACCGCGAGCAGGGAGGTGACCATGTCGACGCTGCGCCGGACCGCGATGGCGACGATCGATTCGGCGCCGATACCACGTGCGGTCAGAGCGGCGGCGATCCGATCGACGGATGCCTCGAGCTCGGCGTAGGTCAGGCGATGATCGCCGACGCGCAGCGCGACATGTTCGGGTACCCGCTGCGCGCTGACCGCGATCCGATCGGACACCGGCACGAACGGGGCCGGGGCCGGCCCTTCGACTCCGCGTGTGGCGTCCGCGTCGGCGTCGCTGCGGGGCAGCCGTGCGAGGGTGACCTGGGGGGTGTCGACGATCGCCCCGATCGTCCGGATCAAGCGTTCGAGAAGGGCCGCAGGCACCGTGCACCCATCCTGTGCCCGCCGTTCCAGGAGGATACGGATGTCGGGATCATCCTCGACGAGAATGGTTGCGGCGTAGCTGTTCTCATCCTCGATGTGCGGGCGGACCGGGCCGCGCGGGAAACTCTCGAATACCACGACCGAGTTGAACAACTCACCGAGGCGAAGGGATGCCTGGATGTCACCCAGCGCGCTCTGATGCTGATCGAGGAGGGCGAGCTGTTCCCGCTGAACACGCGAAAGCAGCTGTGCCACCGATTCATTCGGATCGATCCGGATCCGCACCGGGATCGTGTTGATCAACATACCGACCATCTCGTCGACACGGTCGACCGCCGGATCGCGCCCGGACACGACGGCACCGAAGATCACGTCGTCGGCGTCGGTGTGATCGGCGAGGACAAGCGCCCAGGCCACCTGGATCAGGGTGTTCACCGACGCCCCGTGATCACGCGCCACCGCACGCATCCGGGCGGACCGGGCGGTCCCGAGTCGGTGTCCCACGACCGGTGGGGCGGGGTCGATCTCCGGCAACGGCAGCCGGGTGGCGGACCGCACACCGGACAGGGCGGTACGCCAGCGCTCGAGCCCGTCCGGTCGGCCCGCCCGCCAGCGCAGGAAGTCACGCACGTCCGCCGGTGCCGGAAGCGGCTCGTCGCGCAGCGCCCGCACGATCTCGTCGAAGAGCCGGTGCAGTGACCAGCCGTCGAGGGCGACGTGATGAGCGACGATCAGCAGGTGGTGGCCGGTGGAGGCGTTGTCGGCGGCGGCGAGGATGACACGGAACGGGGGCGGCGAGGTCAGGGTGATCCCGCGGTTCCGTTCGCGGTGCCGCAGTGCGTCGAGGTCGAGGGCGGCGGCGAGCGTGCAGAACTCCACCGGGGCGGCGACGTCGGTGTGCACGCGCGCGACCGGTGCACCGGTGCGTCGGCGGGTGTAGGAGGTGCGCAGCGAGGCGTGGCGTGCCATCACCGTGGTGACGGCGGCGATCACCCGGGTGGGGAGATCGGCATCGATCGTGACGTGATCGGCCAGATCGATATCGGCGAGGATGAGGTAGGGATCGTGGGATCCGTCGGTCCGCGGCCGGGTCGAGTGGTAGACGATGGCTTCCTGTAGCCCGGTCAGCGGCAGGACGTCCTCGATGCCGCCGACACCGGTACCGGTGGCGCTCACAGCAGGTCCCCCTCGACCAGCTCGTCGAGTTCGTCGACGCCGAGATCTGCGGTGGTGGTGGTGTATTCGGAGTGCAACGATGCCTCGTGATTCGGATCGGCGGCCCGGGCGATCGTGGCGAGCCGCGTGATGGTGGGGTGGTCGAAGAGTTCGATCGGGGTGATCCTCAGACCGGCCCGGGCCGCGTGGGCCACCACGCGGACCGCCGTCAGGCTGTCGCCGCCGAGGATGAAGAAATCATCCTCGACTCCCACCGCGGGAAGGCCGAGAACCTCCCGGAAGGCCTGCGCGAGTGCGTGTTCGGTGGCGCTCGACGGTTCCCGGGAGTCACCGGCAAGCGCAGCGAAGTCGGGTCGGGGCAACCCGGTTCGATCGATCTTTCCGTTGGGTGTCAGCGGAACCTCGTCGATGGCGGTGATGACGGTCGGGATCATGTAGTCGGGGAGACGGTCGGCCAGATGCCGGCGCAGCGAGACGGTGTCGATCTGATGTCCGCGCGTCGGCACGGCATAACCGACGAGACGCCCGTCGACGGCGACGGTGACCGCTCGTTCGACCGAATGGTGCTGTGCCAGGGCGGCATCGATGTCACCGAGTTCGATCCGGAAGCCGCGGATCTTGACCTGGTGGTCGGTGCGGCCGAGGCAGTGCAGCGTCCCGTCGTGACCTCGGCGCGCGAGGTCACCGGTGCAGTACATCCGGGTGCCGGGTGGCCCGAACGGGTCGGCGACGAATCGTGTGCAGGTCAGGTCGGGCCGCCCGTGGTAGCCGCGTGCGAGGCCGGCTCCGGACAGGTACAACTCGCCCACATCGCCGTCAGTGGTCGGATGCAGCGCCGAATTGAGAATCCGGACACCGGTGTTCGCGATCGGCGTGCCGATGCCGACCTCGGCGGTCTGGCCGCGGCGCAGCGGTTCGGTCGTCGACCAGATGGTGGTCTCGGTGGGGCCGTACATGTTTCGGGCCGAGGCCGCGTGCCGCGTCAGTTCACCGGCGATGTCGGCCGGCAGTGCTTCGCCGCCGACCAGGACGTCGACGTCGGTGAGGGCCTTGCCGTGGCCGGATTCCAGGAATGCCGACCACAGCGAGGGGGTGGCCTGCATGACGTCGATCCGGTGGGTGCGGATGAGCGCGGCCAATCGCGCCGGGTCGTGCACGTCGTCGTTGGTGGCCAGGATCACCGTCGCACCCGCGGCCAGCGGCACCAGCGTCTCCAGGATCGCGATGTCGAAGGAGATGGTGGTCACCGACAGCACACGACGGCCGGGGTGATATCCGACGAGTTCGGCGAGGTGTCCGCCGAAGTTGGCCAACGCCCGATGGCTGATCACCACGCCCTTGGGTGTGCCGGTGGAACCGGAGGTGTAGATGACGTATGCCGGGTGCTCCGGTGCCGGTGCCGGCGACGCTGACGATACGACACCACGATGATCCGACGGCGGTGCGGACGCCGGCGTCAGCGCGCGCACCTCAGCGGTTGCGGCGGAGCCCGGTTCGATGACGGCCACCGGTGCGGCGTCGGCCATGGTCGCGGCCAGCCGTTCGGCCGGGAAACCGGGATCCAGCGGCAGGAATGCCGCACCACTGTGATGGACGGCGAGCAGCGCGACGATCATGTCGACACCCCTCGGCAGGGCGACCGCGACGATATCCTCCGGCGCCAGGACCCCGAGTTCGTCCGACAGCGCCGTCACCCGCGCACGCAGCGTCGCGACGTCGATCCGCTCGTCTCCACAGATCAGTGCGACCGCGTCGTCGGGGTGGGCGAGCACACGCTGCACGAGCGGAGTCGGATCGATCGGGCCCCGAGTGGCCTCGTCGGCGGCGGCGATGGCACGTGCCGCGGACTGTTCGTCCGGCATCGCGATCGCTCCGATCGATACCTCGTCGAGCGTCGGTGCTCTCGTTGCGGCCGCGACGAAAGCACCGATGCCCGAGCAGATGTCGGCGACGTCGGCGTTGCCGTAGAGATCGGCGTCGGCATCCAGCACGATCTCGAGGTCGCCGTCGAGGTCCGCGCAGGTGATCGCCACGTCCACGACGGGGCCACGGGCGAGTGAACGGATGACCGCCACGTGTCCGCCGATGGCGGCCGTCGGGGAGAAGGGCTTGATGTTGAGGGTGGGTCCGATGACACCGTCGATCCCGCGGCGCCGCAGGTCGCGCACGATGTCCTCGCCCCGGTAGCGGGCGTGTGCGCTCACGGTGGCGATCCGGCCGGCGACGTCGGTGGCCACCTCGGACAAGGTCGCGTGCCGGGGCGTCGCCACCCGCAGAGGAATGACGTTGACCGTGCTGCACGCGCACGTGGCCGCCGGCGATCCCAGCCGATTCATCATCGGGAATCCCAGGATCACCTCGTCGGAGTCGACGAGTCGTGCGCAGTGGGCCGCGATCAGCGCGGCGAGGACCGCCGGCGTCCGGGTGAGCGATCCGGCCCCGCCGACCACGACCCGTTCGGTGCGGACACCGCGCGCGATGCGATGGCCGCGAGGGGCTTTCGCGAGTGTCACCGGACCGTTCGCGGCGCCGAGTTCGCGCTCCCAGAACTCGCGGTCGCCGGGGCGGGCGTCGTCCACCCCGGCGGGGAGGTCGGTGATCGAACGCAATGCCCGTGCATCGGTGAGGTTGTCGTACAGGCGTGCGATGCGGCGAACAAGGAGGCCGAGCCCATAGGCGTCGAGAACCATGTGATGGGCGACGATGAGCAGGCCGAGGCGGTTCCCGGCGGTGAGCACCGAGATCTCGGCGCACGGCCCGATGGCCGGATCGATCGGCCGGCCAACCGCCGTGGTGGCCACCGAGTTCAGTGCAGATGGGTCCGGGCCGAGATCGACCTGTCTGACCTCGATCGGCTCGCCGAGGTGAAAGCGCAATTCGCCGTTGTCATCTGAGAACCGCGCGGAGAGTAGATCGGCCTCGCGCGCGGCGGCGGTGGCCGCGGCGATCAGTCGTGCCGCGTCGGGCCGTGTGTCGAACTCGAGAAGCTGGCCGATGGTGAACACCGGCGACGGCCCGATGACCGACTGCGCGGCCCACAGGCCCTGCGCCGCCGCCGATGCGGGGAACGAGGGTTCGTGGGACGGAGCGCAGGCCATAGACATAGTAGGGCAGCCTACCCTTCATTTGGTTAGACTTTCCAAAGAGGGGCGGTCCGCGGCTTTCACCGGGCGGCGTCTACATTAGGGCAGGCTAAGCTCAAGGGAAAGTGCTCACGCCGAGTGTATGCCCGATGCGGTGACACCGGATCGGCGGGAGTCGTCACCGAGCGCGCGACGTGCCATCACGACGATGGCGGAGAAGTGAGGAAGACCAGATGGCCGCTGTTGGTGCAGTGCTGACCCGGGAACGAATCATCGGGGACATCGCCGACATCCTGGAGTTGCCCGCATCCGAGATCACCGACGAGACAAACGTTCTCGACATCGGACTGGATTCGGTGCGGTTGATGTCGCTGATCGAACGGTGGCGCGCCGCGGGTGCGGTGCAGGCAGATCTGGTCGCCCTCGCCTCGGACCCGGTCGTCGGCTCCTGGGTGCGCGAACTCACCGCGGCCGCCGCGTCGACGCCGGACTCCGCACGATGAGCGGGCAGCGAGATCAGGCGCCCGCCGTGACCGAAGACGTCGATGTCGTGGTCGTCGGCGGTGGACCGGGTGGCTCTACCACCGCCACGATGTTGGCCAAGAGCGGTCGGCGGGTGATCCAGCTCGAGAAGGAGACCTTTCCCCGGTACCAGATCGGGGAATCGTTGCTGCCGTCCACGATTCACGGTGTGTGCAAACTCCTCGGCTGCTACGAGCAGGTGCGTGACGCCGGATTCATGCACAAGCGCGGCGGTAGTTTCCGGTGGGGTACCAATCCGGTGCCGTGGAACTTCCTGTTCGCCATCTCACCCGAGTTCGCCGGCGAGGGGAGTTACGCCTACCAGGTCGAGCGGATGAAGTTCGACCAGATCCTGCTGGAGAACTCGGCGGCCAACGGCGTCGACGTCCGGCAGAACAGTCGGGTCAACGGCGTCGACACCGACGACAGCGGACGCGTCGTGGGTGTGCGTTACGTCGATGCCGATCGCGTCGAGCATCACATCCGCGCCGCCTACGTGGTGGACGCGTCGGGCAACTCCACCCGACTGACCCGGCACGCCGGCGCCGAACGCGTGTACTCGGAGTTCTTCCAGAACATTGCGGTGTTCGGGTACTTCGAAGGGGGCAAACGATTTCCGGCCCCGGACAGCGGCAACATCCTGTGCGCGGCATTCGACGAGGGCTGGATCTGGTACATCCCGCTGTCGGACACGCTGACGAGCGTCGGCGTCGTCATCGCCAAGGACAAGGCCGATCACGTGATCAACGCGCAGGAACAGACCCTCCTGCACTACATCGATCGCTGCGAGATCGTGCGCGACATGCTCGCCGATGCCACCCGGGTGACCGAGGGGACCTACGGTGAGATCCGGCTGCGCAAGGACTACTCGTATGCCAACACCCGCTTCTGGGGCAATGGCATGGTGCTCGTCGGCGACGCCGCGTGCTTCATCGATCCGGTCTTCTCCACCGGGGTCCACCTCGCGACATACTCCGGTGTGCTGGCGGCCCGATCCATCAACAGCGTGCTCGACGGCACCGTGAGCGAGGACCGGGCATTCGGCGAATTCGAGGGCCGCTACCGGCGTGAGTACGCGGTGTTCCACGAATTCCTGTCGGCGTTCTACGACATGGAGCAGTCCGAGGACTCGTACTTCTGGAAGGCCCGCCGGGTCACCAACTTCGATCGCACCGATATGACCGCGTTCGTATCCCTGGTGGCCGGCGGCTTCTCCGGCGAGCAGGCTCTCACCGACCCGTCGCAGATCATCGAACGCTTCCGCGCATCGTCGGACGCCCTCACCCGGGCCGCCGCGAAAACCGGTGGTATGGACACCGATTCGGGTCAGCGGATGGGGCACATGTTCTCCGCTCCGGTGGTCCGCGACGTGATGGAGGAGATGAACGCACTCCAGGCACGCGGGGCGGTGGGTGATCGGGCCACCGAGCCGCCGCTGCTGGCGGGCGGGCTCGTACCGTCGGCCAACGGTCTGTCGTGGGCCGAGCCGGCCGATGTACCGGTCTGATCGGGTGTCGCGGTCGGTGGTGACCGGGAACCACCGACGGCCCTGATGCTCGGACATCTCGCCCTGGTCCTGATGGCCGCGCTCGGCTGCGGCATGATCGCGCAGCGACTCGGGCTGCCGGCGATGACCGGGCAACTCGCGGCCGGAGTGATTCTCGGGCCGTCGCTGCTCGGGGCGGTGCTGCCCCCGGCGTGGAGTTTCGGTACCGGCGATGCGCTGCCGCTGGTGTCGGCCGTGGGTACGCTCGGCGTCGTCCTGCTCGTCGGGCTGGCCGCCGTCGACCTCGACGGTGCCTTCCTCCGCCGCCGTACCACCGTGCTGGCGTCCGTCGGCGTCGGATCGTTCGTGATCCCGCTGGTCGCCGGAGTGGTTGCCGGACTGCTGATTCCGCACACGCTGCGCGGGCAGTCCGCCGGCACCACCGAATTCGTGCTGCTGCTCGGAACGGCGTTGTCGGTCAGCGCGATTCCGGTGATCGCCCGCATCCTGACCGAGCTCGACCTGATGCGCAAGGAAATCGGTCAGCTGACCCTGGCCACCGGCACCCTCACCGACGTCGCCGCCTGGGTCATCCTCGCGGTCGTCTCGGCCATGGCCACCTCCGGGCTCCGGGGTTCCCGGTTGCCGTTGACCCTGGGAGCCCTGGCGGCCCTGCTGGTGGCGACCTGGCTGTTGCGACGACCGGTGAGCTAGGCGCTGGATCGTCTGGAGACCTCCCGCCATCGCTCGGAGACCGGCGGGATCGTGGTGTTGGCTCTGATCGCCGGTGCGGCTCTGACCGGGGCCGTGCACCTCGAGCCGGTCCTGGGTGCATTCCTCGCCGGGGTGATCATCGGCCACCGGGGCGAGTCCGTGATGGCGCCGCTGCAAGCGATCACGAGCTGGGTGCTGGCCCCGGTCTTCCTGGCCGGTGCGGGACTGCACCTGGATCTGCACCTGATCGCGCGTCCCCAGGTGCTGCTCGCCACGGCGGGGCTCCTGGTGGCCGCGGTGGTGAGCAAGTTCGTCGGTGCCTATGCCGGTGCGCGCATCGCACGGATCCCGAGGTGGGATGCCGCCGCGCTGGGCGCAGGACTGAACGCGCGGGGCGTCGTCGAGATCGTGATCGCCTCCGCGGGACTGCACATGGGCGTCTTCGGCGAAGAGATCTACATGATCGTGGTGCTGTTGGCCGTGGTCACCTCGATCATGGCCGGGCCCTGGGTTGCCTACTGCGTGACACGCAGCGCGCGTGTGGCAGTCATCGACGTTGCGCCGGAACGTGATTCACCCGCACCCCCATCGCCGCAGACTGCTGCCCCGACGATGCCTACCCTCGATCGATCCTGAACGCATCGAGGACGGCCGCGAACTTGCTCTCGGTCTCGGAGACCTCGGCATCGGGGTCCGACGCCGCGACGATTCCACCGCCGGCCCAGGTGACGGCACTGCGGCCGTCGGCGGCGATCTCGGCGCAGCGGATGGTCACCATCCATTCACCGTCGCCCCCCGCGGTCGCCGACTCCGACCAGCCCACCGCTCCGGCGTAGAACCCGCGGGGCCCTTCGGTGGCCAGGATGTGCTCGCGGGCCGGCCGCGTCGGGGTTCCGCAGATCGCCGGGGTCGGATGAACCGCCAACGCCAGATCGAGGGAGGTGATGGACCGCTCGGTGATCGTGGCCTCGATGGGGGTGCCGAGATGCCACATGGTCGGGGTGGTCATCAGCACCGGTTCCTCCGGGATGTGCAGGGTGTCGCACAGTGGCGTGAGCGCTGCGGCCAGGGCGTCGACGACGTAGCGGTGTTCGGTGTGGTCCTTCGTCGAATTCTTCAGGGCGCGACCGCGTTCGGCGTCGATCCGCGGATCGGGGTGGCGTGCCGACGAGCCCGCCAGGGGATGGGCGGTCACGGTGGTTCCGCGTTTGCAGATGAGCACCTCCGGGCTCGCGCCGACGAGGTGGGCGCCGCGATGCCCGGATGCGGCCGAGAGGTCGGTGACGAACACCGACCCGTTCGAGTCGGCCGCCCGCATCCGTGCGGCGATCTCCCACGGTGAGATCGCACCGTCGGCACTGAGCCGAAGGGTCCGGGCCAGCACCACCTTCTCGAGCTCGTCGGAGGGGTCGGCGAGGCGTCGAACCGAGGACACCACACGGCGTCGGTGCTCGGCGGTGTCCGGATCGGCGCGTTCGATCGCGGCGTGCGGGACTCCAGCGTGCGGGATTCCAGTGTGCGGGGTTCCGGTGTCGGGGATGCCGAGGCGGGTGGACGCGGTCCAGGTGCCCGTGTGCTTCGACACCGTCTGCGGTGCCCACAGGGCGGCGTCGTCGGTGGTGTCGAATGGTATGGCGCCCACCACCGCCCGCACCGATCCGTCACGCAGGGCCGACGCGGCCAGGGTGACGTCGGCGAACGGCTGCTCGACGCCCGCGGCGATCACGTGATACTCGTTGCGACAGAACAGGAACCCGCCTGGGTCGGCCGATTCCGGCCTTCCCTGATGGCTCGTGGTGGCGGCGTCGGCGGTGACATCGCGGGTGCTGACGATCGAAGGGTTCATCTCGTTTCTTCTCCTGAGCAGGACAGCGGTTCACTCTGGTTGTCGGATCGTCTGGTGCGCTGACCCACATGCATGCCAGATGAACCCACTGCTGAACCTTAGGTTAGACTTACCTTCACGATAGCTGGCGTCCGGTGCGGGGGCCGACGGCCGGGCATGAGACGACGATCTCACCGGGTCATCGAAGCGGTGGCCTTCCCGCCCCGATCAGGGTGCCATGACCGACCCGGCGCCATCGCAGCCACCGCCGGTGTCAACGTAGAGGAGTAGCGCGTGTGCAGTGACAGTTCCACGACGGATGTGGTGGGGATCGGTTTCGGTCCGTCGAACCTGGCGCTGGCCATCGCCATCGAGGAACACAACAGTGCCTTTCACAACGGGGCCTTTCACACCAACGGCGCCATTCACTCCGACACCCCCACACAGCGGACCCCCGACCAGCGCCCACTGTCGGCGCGATTCCTGGAACGGCGTGACCGGTTCGAGTGGCACCCGGGGATGTTGTTGCCGGGCGCGACGATGCAGGTGTCGTTTCTCAAAGATCTCGCCACTCAACGCAATACGGCCAGTCGGTTCACGTTCCTGAACTACTTGTCCGAGCGTGGCAGGCTGTCCGACTTCATCAATCTGGCCACCTTCTTCCCCCTCCGGTCGGAGTTCCACGACTATCTCGGATGGGCCGCCGACCGGGTCGACATCCCGGTGCAGTACTCGACGGAGGCCTCCGATGTCCGGTGGTCCGATGGCGTGTTCGAGGTGGTGACCGCCTCGGGTACCCACCGGGCGCGCAACCTGGTACTCGGCGGCGGCATCCGCGGCAAACTGCCCGCGGGCGTGTCGGCCGGGCCCCGGGTCTTCCACAACCATGACCTGCTCACCCGTCTGGCCGCGTTGCCGTCGACGCCGCACGGACGGTTCGTGGTGGTCGGCGCCGGACAGAGCGCCGCCGAGGTGACCGCATACCTGCATGCCGAAACACGTGCCGAGGTGCACGCCGTGTTCGCCAAGTACGGCTACACACCCGCCGACGACAGCCCGTACGCCAATCGGGTCTTCGATGCGTCGACCGTCGACGAGTACTTCGCCGCCGAGCCGGCCTGGCGTGAGCGATTGCTCACCTATCACCGCGGCACCAACTATTCGGCGGTGGACCCGGAGTTGATCGAGGAACTGTACCGGCGCGAGTACACCGAGCGGGTCGCCGGCGACCGCCGGTTGTTCGTCCACGGATCCACCGAGGTCGTCGACATCGTCGAAACCGATGACACCGCGCGGCTCCGGATGATCCATCGGCTGACCGGAGAGGAACTCGATATCGATTGCGACGCGGTGATTTTCGCCACCGGCTTCGAGCCCACCCCGATCGCCGACCTGGTCGGCGGCCTCGCGAGGCGATGCCATTCGGATGTGCATGGACGGCCGATCCTGGATCGGCAGTACCGCGTGCGCACCGATCCCGAGGTCACCGGGTCGATCTTTGTGCAGGGCAATTCTGAGCACACCCACGGTCTCACGTCGACGCTGTTGTCCAATGTCGCGATCCGGTCCGGGGAGATCGTCGACACGATCCTCGGCACCGGCACCGGCACCGGCACCGGCACCGGCACCGGCGCGGTACCCAACGGAACCGACGGTGTCGCCACCTCGGTGCGGGTCTCGACGCCGTCCGGACTGTAGGCGGTGGTGTGACCGGCCGGCCTCAGTGTCCGACGACGGCCGGCCTCAGTGTCCGACGACGGGCGTCAGGGTCTCGCCGAGCAAGCCGACGCGGCCGGCGATGTGACCGTTGGCCGGAGCGTTGACGGTGAAGCCGTCGATTCCGGTGGCCAGCAACTCGCCGTAACGGGCCGCCACCTCCTCGGGCGAACCGACGATGGTGCTCGCATGCCGGACCTCGGCGCGGGGATTTCGCGCCAGGTATGCCTCGAACTCGCGGATCGCCTGATCGTGCGTCGGTGCCACGCACGCCGACGTCTGCAGGCTGACGGTGATCTCGGAGCGATCGCGGCCGAGCTTCTCGCAGTGGCCGGCCAGGGCGTCGAGTTTGCGACCGATCTCGTCGGGCGCACAGATGATGTTCGATTCGTCGGCGTACTGGGCGACCATGCGCAGGGTCTTGCGTTCGCCGCCACCGCCGATCATCACCGGGATGGCCGACACCGGCGCCGGGGAGTTGATCGCGTCGGCGACCTGATACCACTTGCCGGCGAGGGTGGGACGCTCGCCCCGCAGCATCGGCAGGATGATCTGCAGCGCTTCCTCCAACTTCTCGAACCGGTCGGTGAAAGTACCGAATTGGTAACCGAGAGAGTCGTGTTCGAGTTCGAACCAGCCCGCGCCGATGCCGAGCTGGGCGCGGCCCTCCGATACCAGATCGAGAGCCGTGATGGTCTTCGCGAGTAGCGTCGGGTTGCGATAGGTGTTGCCGGTGACCAGCGCCGACAACCGCACTCGTGAGGTGTGTTGGGCCAGCGCCGAGAGCAGGGTGTAACACTCGATCATCGGATCGTCTGGTTCGCCCAGAATGGGCAGCTGATAGAAGTGGTCCATCACCAGCACCGTGTCGAAACCGGAGTTCTCCGCCTCGACCGCCTGCGCGGTGATGGTGGGAAACAGGTGATCGGGTGCGATGCCGGGATAGGTGAAATTCGGAATCTGATAGCCGAGGCGGGTCACCGCATCAACGCTACGCCGAGCCCTCGCGATTGCCGACCGTTCGGGCGAGTTCGGCGATGGTGTCGATGAGATCGTCGAACACGGCCTCGACGTCGGTGGTGGTCGCAATCGCGGCATTCGGTTCGCCGCCCCACATTCCGCGTTCGTCGGCCACCGTCGTCCCACGCGTGAGCGGTCCGGTCAATTCCACCGCGACCTGCGCCGGACGGGTCGTGACGCGCGACGGATTCAGCGCCACCATCGCGGCGAACGGATCGTGCAGGTGCGCGATATATCCCTCGTCGTGCGCGTGGTGGAACTCGAGATAGAAACGCACCGCATCCATCACGTGGCGGATGAGGTGATTGCTCGCGACCGAACGCAGGCCGGGTTGGTCGGACGGATCGGGGCATTCGAGCGGCTCACTGCCCGCGGCGGCGGCCAACCGGACCGCGTGGTCGGGCGTCAGTGCGATGGCCTCGGTGAGGTCGAGGGAACACACGATCGGCGCCGGTGTGCCGGCGACGCCGAACGCGGCGAAGACCTCGGCGGCGGCCTCCGGATCAACGGCGACATTCCATTCCGAGGTCGGAGTGGTGTTGCCGTGCACATGGAAGGCACCACCCATGATCACGAGTCGGCGAAGTCGGTAGGGCAGCTGCGGATCACGGCGGATGGCGGTGGCCAGCGACGTCATCGGTCCGGTGACCAGACCCACCAACTCACCCGGATGTGATGTGGAGGCGACGATCCACGCATCGGCGGCGTCGTCGTCGGCGACCGCGCGCGTGCTGGTGGGCAGTTCGGCGTATCCGACGCCGAGTGGTCCGTGGGTGTCCTCGGTGGTCATCAGATCCGCGACCAGCGGGACGGCGGCGCCGAGATGGACCGGCACGTCCTCACGGCCGCACAGGTCCAGCCAGGCGAGATTGTTGGCGGCGACGACGTCGGCCGGGACATTCCCGGCGGTACTCGCGATCCCGACGAGGTCGACGTCGTCGCGCCCAAGGAGATACAGCAGCGCCAGGGAGTCGTCGATGCCGGTGTCGCAGTCGAAGAAGAGTCGCGCGGTCATCGGGCCATTGTGCCTGCCCGGCCTGTCCAGCAGGTTCGACATCTCGGCTCAGATGCGTACGGTCGGAGGGCATGACTGATCGAGTACTGGCCTTCGAATGGACGGACACCACGCGAATGTGGTTGGTGGAGACCCCGGTTCGGATCGTCGCGTATCTGATCGGGGCGTTGGTGGTGCGCTACCTCGCACACCGCCTGATCGACCGCGCCACGCGCGGCGGTGGTGATGGCCGCGGCATGCCCGCGGTGGTGCGGCACCTGCGTGAGCGGGCACCGGGATCGATCCCGGACGAGACGATCATCGCGCGGCGCACCCAGCGAGCCCAGACCATCGGCTCTGTGTGCAAGTCCACGGTCTCCATCGTCGTGCTGGTGTGGTTGTGCCTGGCGATCCTGTCGGTCCTCGGGGTCAACATCGCACCGTTCATCGCCTCGGCCGGCGTCGTCGGCCTGGCCATCGGATTCGGCGCACAGAATCTGGTCCGCGACTTCGTGAGTGGCGTGTTCATGCTCCTGGAGGACCAGTACGGGGTCGGCGACACCGTCGATCTCGGTGAGGCGATCGGCGAGGTGGCCAGTGTGGGTCTGCGGGTCACCACGGTCCGCGACGTCGACGGCACCCTCTGGTACGTCCGCAACGGCGAGATCGTGCGGGTGGGCAACATGAGTCAGGATTACGCCGTGGCCCGGGTGGAGGTGCCGGTGTCGTTGCGCGCCGATCTCGACCTGGCTCAGCGTGTGGCCGTGGAGGCGGTCCGTGCCGCGATCGACGAGGACGCCGAGCTGGCCCGTGATGTCCTGGACGACCCGCGGATGCTCGGGATCCAGGAGGTCGCCGCCGATCTGGTGACACTGCGGATGACGGTGACCACCCGGCCCAACGCGCAGTGGGCGGTGGCGCGCCGCCTGCGCCACGAGATCTTGCGCGGATATGAGCGCAACGGGATTGACATGCCCTATCCGAACGGCAAGGTGCTCGTCGGTCGGACCGCGGACTGAGCCGATCGACGTCACTGACGCGAGATGGGCGAAAACCGCAGGGCCCCGGGAAGATTCCTGGGGCCCTGCGGTGTACGTGTGTCCGAGGGGGGACTTGAACCCCCACGCCCGTTAATAGGGCACTAGCACCTCAAGCTAGCGCGTCTGCCATTCCGCCACTCGGACTTGCGTTGCCGTGGTGGGAGTGAACCTCTCACACCGGCGGCGATAACACTAACCGAGGTTGCCCCCGTATCCCAAATCCCGTAGGAGTGAGGGGTGACCGATGAGCCTTTCGCCCCGCGCGCGGTCGACGAAGTCGTCGATCTCGTCAGTACCCTCATCCGCTTCGACACCAGCAACACCGGTGAACTGGAGACCACGCGCGGCGAGGAGGAGTGCGCCAAGTGGGTCGCGCAGATGCTCGAGGAGGTCGGCTACACCACCCAGTACGTCGAATCCGGTCAACCGGGTCGCGGAAATGTGTTCGCCCGGCTGCCCGGCCCGCCGGATTCGGATCGGGGAGCGTTGCTGGTCCACGGCCACCTCGACGTGGTCCCGGCCGAACCGGCCGACTGGAGCGTTCATCCGTTCTCCGGAACCGTCAAGGACGGCTACATATGGGGTCGCGGTGCCGTCGACATGAAGGACATGGTCGGGATGGCGCTGGCGCTGGCCCGCCAATTCCAGCGCGACGGCACCGTCCCGCCCCGCGAACTGGTCTTCGCCTTCCTCGCCGACGAGGAGGCCGGTGGTTCCTGGGGTGCGCACTGGCTGGTGGAGCATCGCCCGGACCTGTTCGAGGGGATCACCGAGGCGGTCGGTGAGGTCGGCGGCTACTCGCTGACCGTCGACCGCCCGGACGGCTCGGAGAAGCGCCTCTATCTCGTCGAGACCGCCGAGAAGGGCCTGGCGTGGATGAAGCTCACCGCCGACGCCACCGCAGGCCACGGCTCGTTCCTGCACGCCGACAATGCGGTCACCGAGGTCGCCGAAGCGGTCGCACGAATCGGTCGGCACACCTTCCCGCTGGTGATCAGCGATTCCGTCGCGGAGTTCCTGGCCGCGGTGTCGGAGGAGAGCGGACTGGATCTGAGTCCGGACGCACCCGACCTGGAGACCTCGCTGTTCAAGCTGGGCAGTCTGGCCCGCATCATCGGGGCCACGCTGCGCGACACCGCCAACCCGACGATGCTGCGGGCCGGGTACAAGGCCAATGTCATCCCGCAGAAGGCCGAGGCCGTGGTGGACTGCCGTGTCCTGCCGGGGCGTCAGCAGGAGTTCGAGGCCGAGATCGACCGCCTCATCGGCCCCAACGTGACGCGGGAGTGGATCACCCACCTCGATTCCTATGAGACGACCTTCGACGGCGACCTGGTCGATGCGATGAACGCGGCGATCCTCGCCCATGATCCGCAGGCGCGCACCGTGCCGTACATGATGTCCGGCGGTACCGATGCCAAGGCCTTCGCGAAGCTCGGGATCCGTTGCTTCGGATTCGCGCCCCTGCAACTGCCCCGCGAACTGGATTTCGCGGCGCTGTTCCACGGCGTCGACGAACGCGTCCCGGTGGACTCGGTCCTCTTCGGCACCCGGGTCCTGGAACACTTCCTGCTCAACAGTTGATCGATTCGCACTCGAGAAAGGCGCTGCACATGGCGACGTTCGACCCGTACGAGGCCCTGCCGAACCTGCCCACCTTCACCGTGACCTCGGAGAACATCACCGACGGCGCCCCGCTGGCCACCCCTCAGGTCAGCGGCCTGATGGGGGCCGGTGGCGCCGACGCGTCCCCGCAGCTGAGCTGGTCCGGATTCCCCACCGACACCAAGAGTTTCGCGGTCACGGTGTACGACCCGGACGCCCCGACGGCGTCGGGATTCTGGCACTGGGCGGTCGCCGACATCCCCGCATCGGTCACGAGCCTGCCCGAGGGCGCCGGCGACGACGAGGGCAGCGGCCTGCCTGCGGGTGCCCTCACCCTCGCCAACGACGCGTCGCTGAAGCGTTTCGTCGGTGCCGCACCGCCACCCGGACACGGACCGCACCGCTACTTCGTCGTCGTGCATGCCGTCGACGTGGAGTCCCTCGGCCTGCCCGACGGCGCCACCCCTGCCTATCTCGGCTTCAACCTGTTCTCCCACGCCATCGCGCGGGCGACCCTCATCGGCACCTACGAACAGCCGTCAGAGGATCTGTAGCGCGCCGGATCCCTGGCGCTCCGCGAGACGGTCGGGCCAGGGATCACCGGCCGGCGTCGCTGCCCACCGCGGCGGCGAGGTCGGTGAATCCGCCGGCACGCACACGTTGGGCGATGCCGTCGTGGATCTCCTTGAGCCACACCGGGCCGCCGTAGATGAACGGGGTGTAGGCCTGCAGCAGGTCGGCCCCGGCGGTGATGCGTTCCCAGGCCTGGTCGACGGTTTCGATACCGCCGACGCTCACCAGCGAGATCCGGCCACCCACCCGGGCATACAGGCGGCGCAGCACCTCCAGCGACCGCGCGGCGACCGGGGCGCCGCTCAAGCCGCCTGCTCCCATCGCCTCCACCTCGTCGGCGGGCGTGCGCAGGCCCGCCCGGGAGATGGTGGTGTTGGTCGCGACGATGCCGGCGAGGCCGAGTTCGACCGCGAGATCGGCCACCGCGTCCACGTCCTCGTCGGCGAGGTCGGGCGCGATCTTGACCAGGACCGGCACCTCGACCTCGGCCAGCACCGCCGTCAGGATGGGACGCAGCGCGTCGACGGACTGCAGGTCCCGCAGACCGGGGGTGTTCGGTGAACTGACATTGACGACGACGAAGTCGGCGTGCGGTCCCAGCAGTCGTGCGGAGAGCCGGTAATCGTCGACGGCCTCGTCGACCGGCACCACCTTGGTCTTGCCGATGTTCGCCCCGACCGGCGCGTGGACCGGTCCGAACCGGGTGGTGCGCAGATGCTCGGCGGCCACCTCGGCGCCCGGGTTGTTGAATCCCATGCGGTTGATCAGCGCATGGTCGGCAGGGAGCCGGAACAGGCGCGGGGCGGGATTGCCCGGTTGTGCGCGACCGGTGATGGTGCCGATCTCGGCGAAGCCGAAACCGAGTTGGCCCCAGGCGTTCACGGCGGATGCGGACTTGTCGAATCCGGCGGCCAGCCCGACGGGCGCGGGGAAGTCGACACCGAAGACCGTCTGCCGCAACAGCGGATCATGCTGTGCCAGAAGGCGAGCCGACAGTGCGCGAAGCGGGGCGAGGCCCATGGAGATCCGGATGGTCTCGGCAACGATCCGATGGATCCGCTCCGGTGAGAGCAGGAACATCAGCCGCAGCATCGGTGGGTAGAGATGGCGGTTGAGTCGTGTCAGCATGCCTGTGCGTCCTCGTCTCCGGGGGCCTCGTCGCTCGCGTGTTCGCCGGCCGTTGTGATGGGCCGGCGCGGTGGCTTGCGCCGCTTGAGGAGCACCTTGCGGGTGCCGTCGGAGTACAGGCGCACCCGGGACAGCTCCCAGCCGCCGAACTCGGCTTCCAGCGACAGACGCATCGACGCGGTGACCCGCGTGACATCTGGGGGCAGACGCACCAGGACGCATTCGTAGTCCTCGGAGGTGACCTCCCAGCCGCGGGGATACCGGGCGCCGTTGCGGATCCCGGCGCGCCCGGACGGGATCGGGGCTGAGGCGGGGCGAGCCGTCACGGGGCGGTTCCCGGAGTGGATGTCACCGGAGTGGATGTCGCAGGAGCGGATGTCGCAGGAGCGGATGTCACCGGCCCCGAACTCATGGGCACACTCCCGGTCTGCTGGGCCGGTGGCACGACCTCGATGCCACCATCGCGGGCGGAGAGCACATAGACGACTCCGGTCTTGTCGTCGACGATGAGTGAATCCGGTTGTGCCACAGTCGAAAATCGATGCTTCTCGATGGGTTCGCCCCCGGCCAGGTCATAGGCCACCGCCTCGTTGTTCCCTGTGGTCGTGACCCACAGCAGGTTGCGGGTGTCGTCGTAGTCTACGGCGTAGGGGCCCTCGGGTACGGGGTAGCGGAATCGCATTACCAGCGGCGAGCCGAAGAATCCCAGGATCTCGTTGTCGCGGGTGTTGGCCACCAGGACCCGGCCGTAGTGATCGACGGTGGCGTTGGTGGCGCCGTTGCCGGCCCGCAGTGCCGGTCCGAGATTGCCGGTGGCCAGATCGATCGGGGTGACCGACGACTGCGCACGATCAAGGACGACCACCTGCTCGGAGCCGAGATCGGCGCCGGGCGGCGACACGGTGATCTCGTCGACCCGGACGAATCCGCCGATGTCGCGCTGGACCTTCAGGTCGGTGCCGATGACCAGCACATGACCGTTGCCGGTGCCCACCAGATAGCGGCCGTCGGTGGTGCGTGTGACGGCGGTCGGGTCATCGGTGTCCAGTGGCGTCGTGAGCACGGTGCCGTCCTCGGCGATCCGCACCAAGGAGCCGGGGCCGACGCCCACGAAGGCACCCGGGAATGCGGCGGTCAGGGCCTGCAGCCGGGGAGTGGTGATCGTCGTCGGCGGCGTCGACATGGATGCGGTGTCGAAGCGCAGCACGCTGGTGCCGCCGGGACCGAGAACACCCAGCTTGCTGCCGGACAGCGCCGACGCCGACGCGCCCGCCGGTGTGGGGATGATCACGCCGGCCGGGGTCGCCGGTCCCGCCGGTGCCGGACTCGGGGTGGCGGGGACGACGGTGGCCACGTCGGTGGCACCGGACTGCGAATCATTTCCCGACCCGCAACCGGCGACGAGGAGACCGGCCGTGACCAGGGCGGTGACCAGGGCGATGGCCTGCCGGGCGCGTATGCGGGAGGGGAGGCGCGGGCGGTCGGCATGCATGGGGTCCATCTTGGACGTACCCGGACGCGCGGACGACGCCGGGGTGAGCGGCGTGACGTCCGCGCACGCGTTCAGCGGCGTCACAGCGACCGGCCGGTAGCATCGGGCGCCGTGACCGACACCATGACGTGGACGCAGTCGATCGTCCTCGGTGCCCTGCAGGGCATCACCGAGTTCCTGCCGATCTCGTCCTCGGGCCATCTGCGCATCGCCTCGGAGTTGATGTTCGGCGAGGACGCCGGCGCCTCGTTCACCGCCGTGACCCAGTTGGGCACCGAGGCCGCGGTGCTGGTGTTCTTCGCCCGCGACATCGCGCGGATCATCGTGGCGTGGTTCCGGGGCCTGTTCGACCGCACCGAACGCGGCCTCGACTACCGCATCGGGTGGTACGTGATCCTGGCCACCATTCCGATCGGCGTGATCGGCTTCCTCCTCAAGGACGAGATCCGGACCGCAGCGCGCAACCTCTGGGTGGTGGCGACGGTCCTCATTCTCTTCTCCGGAGTATTCTGGCTCGCCGAGCGATTCGGCACGCGGCAGCGGTCCATGGAGCAGCTGACCCTGCGTGACGGGATCGTCATGGGTCTGGCCCAGTGCCTGGCATTGATTCCCGGCGTGTCACGGTCGGGTGCGACCGCGAGCGCGGGCTTGTTCCTCGGACTCGAACGCGAGGCCGCGTTCCGATTCTCCTTCCTGCTGGCCATTCCCGCCGTCCTGGCGTCGGGATTGTTCTCGATTCCCGACGCGATCAATCCGACCGGAGAGGGGATGGAGGCCACGGTTCCGCAGCTGATCGTGGCGACGATCGTCGCCTTCATCCTCGGTTACGCCTCGATCGCGTGGTTGCTGAAGTTCGTCAGCCACCACTCGATGAACTGGTTCGGCGCCTACCGGGTGCTCCTGGGCCTGACCGTGATGGGCCTGTTGACGGCCGGGGTCATCAGCGCGACCTGACCGCGAGGCGCGGGTGTGCCTAAGGTTGTGGGATGACCGTGATCCTCGTCCGCCACGGACGCTCGACGGCCAACACCTCCGGGGTGCTCGCCGGACGTAGCCCGGGTGTGGCCCTTGACGACAAGGGGCGCGCACAGGCCGCCGAACTGGTCGGTCGCCTGACGTCGTGTCTGCCGGCCATCACGGCGGTCGCCCGCTCACCGCTGCAGCGGTGCGCCGAGACCGTCGCCCCACTGCTGGCCGCGCTGACGGCCGACGGCCGCGACGTCCCCGAGGTGGTGATCGACGACCTCGCCGAGGTCGACTACGGCTCGTGGACCAACCGCACGATTCGGGAACTGCGTAGTGAGCCGCTGTGGAAGACGGTGCAGCAGCATCCGTCGGCCGCGGTCTTTCCCGACGGTGAGGGGCTGGCCACGGTCCAGGCCCGCGCGGTCGCCGCGATCCGCGACCTCGACCGTCGCTACGGCGGTCCGGACGGGGCGGGTGTGTGGGTCGCGTGTTCGCACGGTGACGTCATCAAGTCGGTTATCGCCGATGCGATGGGGACACACCTGGACTCGTTCCAGCGGATCGTCGTCGAACCGGCGTCGGTGAGCATCATCCGCTACTCCGACGTCCGGCCGTTCGTACATACGGTGAATTCCACTGCCTCGCTGACGATTCCGATGCGTAAGCCGGAATCCGACGATGCCGTGGTCGGCGGTGATCGGGGCACCGATGGGCCCGCCGAAGCGCCGGCGGTGGCCGCGGCCGGCGGGCACCACGGATAATGGCAGTCAACGTGAGATGTGAGGAGGTGTGATGTCCCGAGCGATACATGTGTTCCGCAGCCCCGATCGGTTTGTCGCGGGGACCGTCGGACAGCCGGGGGATCGGACGTTCTACCTCCAGGCGGTCCACGAGTCGCGCATCGTCAGCGTCGTCCTCGAGAAGCAGCAGGTGCAGATCCTCGCCGAGCGCATCGGCGCGCTTCTGGAAGAGATCCACCGACGGTTCGGCACCGCCATCCCACCCGAGGCCGACGACGTCGCCGACCTCAGTCCGCTCGTGATGCCGGTCGATGCCGAGTTCCGGGTCGGGACGATGGGTCTGGGCTGGGACGCCGAAACCGAGGCCGTGGTCGTCGAACTGTTGGCCATCACCGAGGGCGAGTTCGATGAGAGCGTCGTCCTCGATGACACCGACGAGGGGCCCGACGCGGTGCGGGTGTTCCTGTCCACTCTCGCCGCCCGCGAGTTCGCCGCACGCTCCACACGCGTCATCTCCGCCGGCCGCCCACCGTGCCCGTTGTGCGGGCAGCCGCTGGACGCCGACGGGCACCTGTGCGCCCGGATGAACGGCTACAAGCGTGACGCCGAGCTGAGCAAGTCGCTCGACTTCATCGATCCGGAGGTCTTTCGCGGCCTGACCGGCGACGGTCCGCCGATCATCGGCGACGAGTACGGCGAACCCGACGAGCCCGACACCGACCCGGGCGACATCGACCCGTGAGTCTCGGCGACGCCGCGGACCTGCCCGACGACCTCGATCCAACCGGCACGTCGAGTTCCGGCGACACGAATTCCGGCGACACGAATTCCGGCGACACGGTGTTGGCGACGGCCGAGTTGACCATCATCGGTCGCATCCCCACCGCGAGTAACGCGACGTTGGTGTGCGACGCGGTGGACGGCGACCGATCGGTGCGGTGCGTGTACAAGCCCGTCCGCGGCGAGATCCCGCTGTGGGATTTCCCGGACGGCACCCTCGCCGGTCGCGAGGTGGCGTCATATCTGGTGTCGGAGGCGCTGGGGTGGGGGTCCATCCCGACGACGGTTCTCCGTGACGGCCCGCTCGGGCCGGGCATGGTGCAACGCTGGATCGACACCCCCGACCACGAGGATCCGGAGTTGTGTGCCACCCGCGTCGACCTGGTGGATCTCGCGCCGCCGGACGCCATTCCGTCCGGCTACCGGTCGGTGCTGCGTGCGCTCGACGGTCGCGGTGAGCCGGTCGAACTCGTCCACGCCGACGATCCGCGCCTGCTGCGCATGGCGGTGCTCGACGTGATCCTCAACAACGCCGACCGCAAGGGTGGGCATGTGCTCGAGGGTCTGGACGGTTCGGTATACGGGGTGGATCACGGGATCTGCCTGCATCAGGAGGACAAGCTGCGCACCGTGCTGTGGGGGTGGGCCGGTGACCGCATCCCCGGTCACCTGATCGCCGATGTCGCAGCCCTGGCCGATGACCTCGAATCCGATGCTTCGTCGGTACGCGACGCGCTGACGGCGCACATCACCGTCGACGAACTCGATGCGCTGATCATCCGGGCGATCATGCTCGTCGAATCCGAACGCATGCCGTACCCGCCGGGCCATCGCCCGATTCCCTGGCCGCCGTTCTGACCGGGTCACCGTTCTGACCGGGTTCGGCGAGACCGTGGCCCGGGCGATATGCCCGAGGCGACGACAACCCGTGAACGCGTACGCAATACAGTGGGGAACATGCATTCGTGGCCTGATCCCACCCTGCCGTCGGTCGCCGGCGCCGGTCCCGCACTCCGCCTCTACGACACCTCGGCGCGTCAGGTCCTGCCTGTCGCAGCCGGCCCGACCGCCACGATGTACGTCTGCGGGATCACGCCGTACGACGCCACCCACCTCGGGCATGCGGCCACCTACCTGACCTTCGACATGGTCAACCGGGTGCTGCGCGACCTGGGTCACGACGTGCACTACGTGCAGAACATCACCGACGTCGACGATCCGCTGTTCGAACGTGCCGAACGCGACGGGGTGGATTGGCGGGAACTCGGATCCGAGCAGATCCAGCTGTTCCGCGACGACATGACCGCCCTGCGGGTGCTGGCGCCGCGCGACTACATCGGCGCGATGGAGTCGGTCGGCGAGGTCGTCGAGATGGTCGGCAAACTGCTCGCATCGGGCGCGGCCTACGTCGTCGACGACGCGGAGTTCCCCGATGTGTACTTCCGCATCGACGCCACCGAACAGTTCGGCTACGAATCCGGCTACGACCGCGCCACGATGGAACGGTTCTTCGCCGAGCGCGGCGGCGATCCCGACCGGGCGGGCAAGCGCGACCGACTCGACGCGGTGCTGTGGCGGGCCGAACGTCCCGGCGAACCGGCGTGGGACGCCCCCTTCGGACGGGGTCGGCCGGGCTGGCATATCGAATGCTCGGCGATCGCGCTGAACCGGCTCGGTATCGATTTCGACATCCAGGGCGGCGGCAACGACCTGATCTTCCCGCACCACGAGTTCTCCGCGGCCCACGGTGAGGCCCTCACCGGCGCCCGGCGCTTCGCCAAGCACTACGTGCACACCGGGATGGTGGGGCTCGACGGCGAGAAGATGTCCAAGAGCCGCGGCAATCTGGTCTTCGTGTCGAAGCTGCGGGAGGCCGGGGTCGACCCGGCCGCGATCCGTCTGGCCCTGCTCGCCGATCACTACCGCGGTGATCGCATGTGGACCGACGAGGTCCTCGAGACCGCGAAGGCCCGGCTGGCGCGCTGGCGCGCGGCCACCGACGCGGCGACCGGCCCCGATGCCGCCCCGATCATCGAGCGGATCCGGCAGCATCTGGCCGACGACCTCGACACCCCGAAGGCCCTCGACGCGATCGACGGCTGGTGTCGCGACGTCGAGCAGGGTTTCGGTCAGGACCCGGGTGCGCCCGGTCGGATGAGCCACGTCGTGGATGCCCTGCTCGGCGTGCGGTTGCGGCCGTGAGGTCACCCGCTCGGGTGAGGTTGGACTCGGGTGGGGGCCAACGCCCGCGGCTTAGTACAGTTTGCGCGTGGCTCGCGTGAAGGAGATCGATCCGAACTCGGCAACCGGGGTGTGGACCGTGCAGACCCGGACCTCGACATATCTCATCGACTTCGACGAGATGACGCTGTTGCGTGCTCCCGGGGTGGGCAGCACCGAAGGCGAGGAATGGGCGGTGAGCACGCTGCGCCGCGACTCCGAGGACATCCCGCTGCTCGGCGTGAAGTCGTGCCGGGTGGGGGAGTCGGCCCAGTTCTGGGTGCGCGCCGCCGACGACCCGGACGTCCGGACCTGGCGGATCACCACCCCGGTCGTGTCCATCGAACGCATCGGCTGACCCGGGCTCCGGGACGGCACACTCGTCGGCGGATCAGCCGCCGAACGCACCCGGACCGCCACGCCGCTTGAGGTACCGCTCGAACTCGGCCGCGAGCGCGTCGCCGTCGATCTTGGCCATCGCCTCGTCGGTGTCGATCTCGGCGTCGCCGCGTTCTTCCAGACCACGGACGTACTCCGCGATCTCCTCGTCATCCTCGGTCATCTCGGTGACGGCCTGCTCCCACTCCTCGGCCTGCTCGGGCAGCGTGCCCAGCGGAACCTCGATGTCCAGGACCTCCTCGACCCGATTCAGCAGCGCGACGGTGGCCTTGGGATTCGGTGGGGTGGAGACGTAGTGGGGCACGGCCGCCCAGAACGACACCGCGGGCATGCCGGCCTGCACGAACAGATCCTGCAGCACGCCGGTGATCCCGGTGGGGCCTTCATAGCGACTCTCGGCCAGGTTGTAACGCTCCGCGGCGTCGCTGCTGTATGCGCTGCCGGTCACCGGTACCGGGCGGGTGTGTGGCGTGTCGGCCAGCAACGCGCCGAGCATGACGGTGGTCTCCACCTCGAGCGCCTGGGCGAGATCGACGATCTCCGCACAGAAGCCACGCCAGCGCATGTTGGGTTCGATCCCGCGCACGAGTAGGATGTCCCGGTCGGCCCCGACGGGGCTGCAATAGGAGATGGACGTGGTCGGCCAATCGATGCGGCGCGTCACGCCATCGACCTGCTTGATCGTGGGCCGATTGACCTGGAAGTCGTAGTAGTCATCGGATTCGATGTCGGCCAGCGGGCGGGCATCCCACATCAGCGCGAGGTGCTCGACGGCGCTGCTGGCCGCGTCGCCGGCGTCGTTCCAGCCCTCGAAGGCGGCCAGCAGGATGGGTCTACGCAGGCGGGGAAGGTTCGACATCTGCTCGGCGTTCACTGATCCAGCCTACGACCGAACCCAAGAGAGAGCGAACTACCCTGAGCACCATGTCCACACCGTCATCGTCCACCGGTAACCACGACACGACCTTGCTGACCGCGATGTCGCGTCGAGTGTTGATCGGTGACGGCGCGATGGGCACGATGCTGCAGGCCGCGGATCTGACGCTCGACGACTTCCTGGGCCTTGAGGGCTGCAATGAGATCCTCAACGACACCCGGCCCGACGTGCTCGAGGGGATTCACCGGGCGTACTTCGAGGCCGGCGCCGACGCGGTGGAGACCAACACCTTCGGCTGCAACCTCTCCAACCTCGGTGACTACGACATCGCCGACCGCATCCGGGAACTGTCCTACAAGGGCACGGCCATCGCGCGCGGGGTGGCCGACGAGATGGGGCCGTCCGCCGACGGCACCGCCCGCTTCGTGCTGGGCTCGATCGGACCCGGTACCAAACTGCCGAGCCTGGGTCATACCACCTTCGCGGTCATCCGCGACGCCTACTTCGAGTGCGTCGCCGGCATGCTCGACGGTGGCGCCGACGCGGTCCTCATCGAGACCAGCCAGGATCTCCTGCAGGTCAAGGCGGCCGTCGTCGCCGCGCGCCGGGCGATGGCCGACCTCGGCCGCCGCATCCCGATCATCACCCACGTCACCGTGGAGACCACCGGGACGATGCTGCTCGGTTCGGAGATCGGCGCGGCCCTGGCCGCGATCGAACCCCTCGGGGTCGACATGATCGGGCTGAACTGCGCGACCGGCCCGGCCGAGATGAGCGAACATCTGCGCTACCTCTCGCGGCATGCGCGCATCCCGGTGTCGGTGATGCCCAACGCGGGTCTTCCGGTGCTGGGTGCCAACGGCGCCGAGTACCCGCTGCGGCCCGACGAGTTGGCGGTCGCACTCAGTGACTTCGTCGGTGACTTCGGGTTGTCCTTCGTCGGTGGCTGCTGTGGTACCACTCCCGAGCACATCCGGCAGGTGGCCGAGGCGGTCGGCGAGACCACCAAGGCCGCCCGCCGACCCGAGCACATCTCGGAGACCTCGTCGCTCTACACCGCCGTTCCCTTCGATCAGGACGCCAGCTTCCTGGTAATCGGGGAGCGGACGAACTCCAACGGCTCCAAGGCATTCCGTGAGGCGATGCTCGCGGAGGACTATCAACGCTGCCTCGACATCGCCAAGGAACAGACCCGCGACGGCGCCCACATGCTCGACCTCAACGTCGACTACGTCGGCCGCGACGGTGCCGCCGACATGACAGCGCTGGCCGCGCGGTTCGCGACGTCGTCGACCTTGCCGATCATGCTCGACTCCACCGAACCCGAGGTCATCCGGTCGGGGCTGGAAACCCTCGGTGGACGCTGTGCGGTCAACTCGGTCAACTACGAGGACGGCGACGGACCGGATTCCCGCTTCGCGCGGATCATGCGGCTGGTCGTCGAACACGGTGCCGCCGTGGTCGCGCTGACCATCGACGAAGAGGGACAGGCGCGCACCGCCGACTGGAAGATCCGGGTGGCCGAACGCCTTATCGCCGACATCACCGGCAACTGGGGGCTGTCCGAGGAGGACATCATCCTCGACACCCTCACCTTCCCGATCTCCACCGGGCAGGAGGAGGTGCGCCGCGACGGCATCGAGACCATCGAGTCGATCCGACGGCTGCACGAGGCGCATCCGGATGTGCACTTCACGCTGGGCATCTCCAACATCTCCTTCGGCCTGAATCCGGCCGCGCGGCAGGTGCTCAACTCGGTGTTCCTGCATGAATGCGTGCAGGCCGGACTCGACACCGCGATCGTGCACGCGTCGAAGATCCTGCCGATGAACAAGATTCCCGACGAGCAGCGCGAGGTCGCCCTCGATCTCGTCTACGACCGTCGGGGCGCGGTGGGCACACGCAGCGAGGGTCGCGACGACTACGACCCGCTGCAGAAGCTGATGGAGCTGTTCGAAGGTGTCTCGGCGGCGTCCGCCCGTGAATCACGCGCTCAGGAACTCGCCAGGCTGCCGCTGTTCGAGAGGCTCGAGCGGCGGATCGTCGACGGGGAACGCAACGGGTTGACCGATGACCTCGACGAGGCGATGACACAGAAGCCGCCGCTGGCCATCATCAACGAGACCCTGCTGTCGGGGATGAAGACCGTCGGTGAGCTCTTCGGCTCCGGCCAGATGCAGCTGCCGTTCGTGCTGCAGTCGGCCGAGGTCATGAAAACCGCTGTCGCACATCTCGAACCGTATATGGAGTCCACCGGCGAGGACGGCAAGGGCCGGATCGTATTGGCCACGGTGAAGGGCGACGTCCATGACATCGGCAAGAATCTCGTCGATATCATCCTGAGCAACAACGGCTACGAGGTCGTCAACATCGGTATCAAACAACCGATCGCGACGATCCTCGAGGTGGCCGAGGACAAGCGCGCCGACGTCATCGGCATGTCGGGACTACTGGTCAAGTCGACCGTGGTGATGAAGGAGAACCTCGAGGAGATCAATACCCGCGGTCTCGCCGAGAACTACCCGGTCCTCCTCGGCGGCGCGGCGTTGACGCGCGCCTACGTGGAGAACGATCTCTCCGAGACCTATGAGGGCGACGTGCATTACGCGCGTGACGCTTTCGAGGGGCTGCGGCTGATGGACGACATCATGGCCCGCAAGCGCGGGGAGGGACCGGACCCCGACAGCCCGGAAGCCCTTGCCGCACAGGAGAAGGCCGCCGAACGCAAGGCCCGTCATGAGCGGTCCAAGCGGATCGCGGAGAAGCGCAAGGCCGCCGAGACACCGGTCGAGGTGCCCGCGCGTTCGGATGTGGCCGCCGACAACGAGGTTCCCACGCCGCCGTTCTGGGGCACCCGGATCGTCAAGGGCGTCCCGGTCGCCGACTACCTCCAGTTGCTCGACGAACGAGCCCTGTTCCTCGGGCAGTGGGGCCTGCGCGGCGCCCGCGGTGGGGACGGACCGTCGTATGAGGATCTCGTCGAGACCGAAGGTCGTCCGCGGCTGCGGGAATGGATCGAACGGCTGTCCACCGAGGGGATACTCGCGCACGCCGCCGTCGTGTACGGGTACTTCCCCGCGGTCAGTGAAGGTGACGTGGTGCACGTGCTCACCGAACCGAAACCTGATGCACCGGTACGCTTTTCGTTCACCTTCCCACGTCAGCAGCGGACCCGGTTCCTGTGTATCGCCGATTTCTTGCGTTCACGCGAGGCTGCCATCGCCGACGGCCGCGTTGACGTCCTGCCGTTCCAGTTGGTCACCATGGGTCAGCCGATCGCCGACTTCGCCAACGAACTGTTCGCCAAGGACGCCTACCGCGATTACCTGGAGGTACACGGCATCTCGGTGCAGTTGACCGAGGCGCTCGCCGAGTACTGGCATCAGCGGGTGCGCAGCGAACTGCGCTTCGCCGACCACGCCGGCGACGCCGAGGATCCGGACAGTGCGCAGGGCTTCTTCGACCTCGAATACCGTGGTGCGCGTTTTTCTTTCGGTTACGGCGCCTGCCCTGATCTCGAGGACCGCGTCAAAATGATGGCGCTCCTCGAACCCGAACGCATCGGTGTGCATCTGTCGGAGGAATTGCAGTTGCACCCGGAACAGTCCACCGACGCCTTCGTGCTGCATCATCCCGAGGCGAAGTACTTCAACACATAGGGTGAGTTCGGGGCGGCCCCATCGTGATCGGGGGGCGCTGCCAGAAGATCTGCGCCGTGGATCTCGTTGACGGCGCCCTGACTTCCGTCGACGACGAACCCGGTCACCCGACGAAGCCCGGCAGATAGACCAGACCGACGAACCACACCGCCGGCACGGCAACGCCCAGCCACACGACGAGCTTGCTGCTGCGTGTGCGCAGCGTGAACAGCGCCGGGACCATCCCGGCGATCCCGGTGAACACGGGCGTGACCGCCGCCCATTGGGCTGCCGGGCAGTCGCTGTCGTCGAGGTCACCCATGCACATCGAACTCATCGAGTAGAACAGCAGCGCCAGGAGCACACCGCAGACGAGACCGACGACCGCGACGACGATGATGATCGCCCGCAGCACCCGAACCGATGTCGGTGTGGCCGGCGTCCCGCACCACGTCGCATCTGGCTCCTGCGTGTCGTCGCACCCCCGTGACACGTTCCGATCGGGTCCGAGATGTCGGACCTCGCCCGGCTGTCACCGTAGCCCGAGATCCGCGACGGACCGTGTCCCACCGGGTAGTGCATTTGCCTGATCGACCGTCCGGCGGACGCCGATCGCACAGGCGAATCCGGGTCGCCGCCACCTGACAGCCGCCACCCATCGAGTTCCCAGCCTCGCCGGTCAGTCTTGATGCCATGACCTCTGTGACCCTCACACCGGTCGGCGCCGACGGCGACGATCACGACACCGACGATCACGGCAGCAGTGAGTGCGCCCCGGCCTCCGCGGCGCATCCGGCTCGTTGGGTGCGCTGGAGCGTCCTCGCCGCCCTCGTGGTGGTGGCCGCGCTGGTGCGTTGGCACTTCATCGACATGGAAACCATGGACTACCGGGCGTTCCTCAGCCGGTGGTACGAGACGCTCGACACGCAGGGCTTCTCCGCGTTCAAGGAGCGCTTCGCCGATTACAACTATCCGTATCTGTACCTGATCTGGCTGCTGACCGTCGTCAAGGCGCCGTCGCTGATCGGCATCAAGGCGTTGTCGATGGTTTTCGACCTCGTCCTGGCGTTCTTCGCCTACCGGATCGTGGGTCTGCGAACCCCACGATTCTGGTTGCGTGCCTTGGCCTTCGGCGTGATGCTGCTGCTGCCGTCGGTGATCGCGAACAGTGCCTACTGGGGTCAGGCCGACGCCATCTACTCGGCGTTCGCGCTGGGCGGGGTGTATTTCCTGCTCCGCACCCAACGTGAGGGGATCACCTATCGCTCGTACGTGATGAACTCGACGTGGGCCTGCGTGTTCTTCGGTCTGTCGCTCTCGTTCAAGCTGCAGGCGGTCTTTGTTTTGCCGGTGCTGATCTGGCTGCTGCTGCGGCGGCGTCTGCCCTGGTACACCCTGCTCGCCATTCCGGCGGTGTTCTTGGCGCTCGACGTTCCCGCCATCCTCGGCGGCGCGCCGTGGCGCGAGGCCTTGTCGGTCTATCTGGATCAGACCGACTCCTACAAGCAGCTCACATTGGGCGCGGCGAACCTGTATCAGCTCATCCCGATCTCCGGGGATGCGACGTGGTTGGCGCATCTCGGTATCGGGATGGCGGCCGCGGTGATCGTGGTCTTCCTCGCCTGGTCGCTGTGGAAGAAGCCTCCGGTGACGCCCGCCGCCACCCTGGTGGTGGCCACCGCCAGCGCCGTCATCGTGCCCTTCCTGCTGCCCGCGATGCACGACCGCTACTTCTATACCGCCGAGATTCTCAGCGTGGTGATGGCGTTCTACCTGCCCCTGCGATTCATGATCATCCCGGTGCTCGTCCAGGCCGCGGCCATCGGTGTGTATCACTCGTCGCTGTCCGGTGACCAGGGTCAGGGATTCGGTGGGGGCGCCGGCCGCGGATTCGGTGGTGGACAACAGGCCGGCGGACCACAGGGCGGCGGCACCGGTGGAACCGGTGGCGCGCCGAATATGCCGGGCGGCAACGGTTCCGGCGCAACACCACCGACCGGTGGTCCGGGTGGTGGCGCAAGTCCGGGTGATTCGCCGTCCGGAGCCGGACAGTCTCACGGGGGGCAGGGCGGCGCCATGGGGGGCGATCGCGGTGGATCGGGCGGCTACACCTCCGGTCGTGGCGACACCGAACTCGGCGTCTACGCCACCATGATGGGTTTGGCGGCCCTCGGTCTGGTCTATGCGGTGATCGACACCTTCCGCCGTATGCGGCCGGCGCGCGCTCGGCCGGTGATCCCGGAGAGTGACATCGTGTCCTTCGACGAAGCGGCAGGGCCCGAAGTCTCCGCCGTCCACCTCTGGTGATTGTTGGCGTGAGAAACGGCCGCGATCGGCTGGTGAACAGATCGACGAGGAGGCTCGAATGGCTGATCCGGAACGGCTCGGAATCGTCGTCGCCGGTGATCATCACGCGGATGCTGCCCGGATGCCGCACGGGCGCCCGCCGAGCTGACCCGGCGCCGCCCTCGGTGACGGCTGTCACGGTGGCGGCCACCGGATTCGCATCGTGGGCCGACGGTCGGCGATGATGCGGTGGTGAGCAGCACCGCCTTCCGTCCCGCCGCCGTCTTCTGGGATATGGACGGCACCCTGCTCGACTCGGAAAGACTGTGGGACATCGCCGTCGCCGAGTTGTCGGAGCGGCACGGCTTCGTCATGACTCCCGAGGTGCGTGAGTCGACGCTGGGCAACTCCATGGCCGACGCACTCGACAAGGTCTATGACGCGGCCGGAGTACCGCCCGCCGCTCGTCGACACGCACTCGACGAGCGATGGTTGCTCGACCGAGTCGGTCAGCTCTTTGCCGAGGACCTACCGTGGCGGCCCGGAGCACTCGAGGCGCTCGACCTGCTGGCCGCCGCCGGAATTCCGATGGCGCTGGTGACCAATACGGTGCGTGAGCTGACCGAACAGGCCCTGGACACCCTCGGCCGCCATTTCTTCACGGCCACGGTGTGTGGTGACGAGGTCGCGGTGGGCAAGCCTGCACCCGACCCGTACCGGCGCGCTGCGACGCTGCTCGGCGTCGATCCGATGCGGTGTCGCGCCGTCGAGGATTCGCCGACCGGCACCGAGTCGGCCATCGCGGCCGGTTGCCACACCTTGGTGGTGCCGTCGACGGCCGAGGTGCCGGCCGGTCCACGTCGGTCCTTCCGCTCGACGCTGGTCGGCCTGACCCTCGCCGAACTCGAACTTGCGGACATGCGAGGATAGGAACTCGTGAAAACCTTCGAGGAGCTGTTCGCCGAGTTGAGCGACAAGGCGCAGTCCCGTCCGGCCGGCAGTGGCACCGTTGCCGCGCTGGACTCGGGGATCCACACCCTCGGCAAGAAGATCATCGAAGAGGCCGGCGAGGTCTGGCTGGCGGCCGAACACGAGTCCGACGAGTCCCTGGGCGAGGAGATCTCCCAGCTCCTCTATTGGCTGCAGGTGATGATGATCAAACGGGGCCTGACGCTCGCGGACGTGTACCGCCATCTGTAGGCCGCGGCCTACCCCCGGTCGCGGCCCTACGCACCCGCCGTCCCCACCCGATCGATCACTGGAGTCATCCGATGCTGCGAGTCGCAGTACCCAACAAGGGCGCCCTGTCCGAATCCGCCGCCGCCATCCTGGCCGAGGCCGGCTACCGCAAACGTACCGATGCCAAGGACCTGACCGTCCTCGACAACAACAACGACGTCGAGTTCTTCTTCCTGCGTCCCAAGGACATCGCCATCTACGTCGGGGCGGGCACCCTCGATGTCGGCATCACCGGCCGCGACCTCGCCCGCGACTCGGGCGCCGAGGTCGACGAACAGATCTCGATGGGATTCGGTTCGTCGACCTTCCGCTACGCCGCGCCCGCCGACCAGGCGTGGACCGTCGAGGATCTCGCCGGCAAACGCATCGCGACCTCGTACCCGAATCTGGTCCGCGCCGACCTGGCCGCCCGCGGCATGACCGCCGACATCATCCGGCTCGACGGTGCGGTGGAGATCTCCATCCAGCTCGGTGTCGCCGACGCCATCGCCGACGTCGTCGGGTCCGGGCGCACACTGCGCCAGCACGGTCTCGTGGCCTTCGGCGAGTCGCTGTGCGACTCCGAGGGGGTGCTGATCAGTCGTGCCGGTGCCGAGGTCGACAAGGCCGCACGGCAGTTCATCAAGCGCGTGCAGGGAGTGGTGTTCGGTCAGCAGTACGTGATGATCGACTACGACTGCCCGCGGGCCATTCTCGATCAGGCCAGTGCCCTGACGCCGGGCCTGGAATCGCCGACCGTCGCGCCGATGGCCGATCCCGACTGGGTGGCCGTCCGTGCCATGGTGCCGCGCCGCAATCACCAGAACCTGATGGACGAACTCTCCGAACTCGGGGCCCGCGCCATCCTCGCCTCCGACATCCGGTCCTGCCGCTTCTGAGGTCTCAGCGACCGTCGAGCAGCACTGTCTGCGCCGACCGGCCGATGAACCCGTCGACGTCGTACAGCTCGGCGAAAGTGGCCCCGAATCCGTCCGGCCCTGTCGCCAGGTGGGCGTCGATCCCCAGCCACATGCCGTGCGGGATCGCCGAGAAGTGCACGGTGGTGTCGGTGTTCATCCACGTCCACTGATCGGGCCGTAGGCGTGTGCCGACCCCGTTGGCGACGTCGACGACCGTCATCTGGGCCTCGAGGTCGGTGATCGTCTCGCCCTCCACCAGATCGATCGCAGGGCGCAGCCAGACTGCCGGAGTGTCACCGAAACGACCCGGCGCAACGGCCGTCTCGACGGTGCCGATGAAGCCGGCGGTGCCCCAGTCGACGCCCAGTGAACTGTCCGAGGTGACGCCGGTTGTCGTGCCCAGTTCCTCGGGGAGCGGCCGCAATTGCGCGAACGGCTGCTGACTGATCGACGACGTGTCCCCGGTGCGCAGGCGCCAGGCGACGGCGCGTGCGGCGACCCGGAAACTGCCGTCTGGCTGCTGCACCTCCAGATCGGCGCCGACCATGCTGATCCGGCGTCCCGGGCGCAACACCCGTGAGCTGACGCGGTTGAGGCCGAGCCCGACCGCACCGACGATCTCGGTGGTCACCCGGGTGACGTGCAGTGACGGGTCGGGGGACACGCGTTCCAGCGCCCGCATCAACAGTCCGGTGGGTGGCCCGCCGTGCTGGATGTCGTTCGACCACGGACTGATGGTGGCCTCGGTGGGGCGGAAGTATTCGCGGCCCGAATCGCGATCGTCGGCGGGCGGGACCTCGGGAAGGTAGTACGCGGTATCCACCCGAGCGACTCTATGACACTGTGCATAGCCCGCCGCGCTCGGCCGTGTCGCCCACTTTGGGGACCTGGTCATTCGAGCGGGGTGACCCGTTCCTTCGTTCAGACGAATTCACTGAATGCGCTCGTCGTGCGGCTGGTCAAACGTCCATGATGAATCCGGTTCGCCAGTGGCCATCGCGTGATGACGATCCCACAGCCACGTCACAGGGATCGATGCGTCGCTTGCCGCCATGGATGACCAGCCCCGTCCAAGCATGCCAGAGGGAGAAGTTCGTGTACGCAATTCGAAGGGCCGTCGGCACCACAGCCGTCGGTTGCGCACTGTGTGTGGGAGCCGTGGTTCCCACGGCGTTGTCGGCGACCGTTGCCCAAGCGGGTGCCTTGTCCACGGAGACGCTGCAGACGATCGACGCACTCACCGACGACGGGGTCTTCCGTCCTGCCGAGGCCGAACACGGAATCAGCCGAGATCTGCTGGGGTCGGCGCCCTACGGGGCGAGCGCGGATGCGATCCTCGTCGTCACGCCAGGCACCGATGACGGCACCCTCTATCCCCGGATCCGGGAACTCCGGGCGGGCCGGACCACGCTCATCATCGATTACCCGGAAGCGTTGGCGCCCTTGGTGTCCGGCCGCTCGGATGCGGCCCTGTCGATCTTCGCTCCGTCCTACGACGAGTCCCGCGACATCGCCGTCGACGGGAACGTGGCGGTCATGCATGCCTTCGCCACGCAGCAGGGGGACCGTCCGTACGTCGTCTACACCGGGTACTCACAGGGTGCCGAGGCCCTCGGCAACGCCGCCGAGCAGGCGGTCGCGCAGAACGTCGATGGCACCGGAATCGACGTCGAGAACTCTCGGCTGCTGCTCATCTCCGATCCACGCAGTCCGTGGGGTCTGAAGGCCTGGGCAGCCGACTACCCGGTGATCGGCGGACTGTTCGAACTGTTCGGCGCCGAGTCGAACGGTGCGCGCGATCCCGGTGCGTCCGACGGCCTCCAGGTGACCTCGGTGATCGTCGTCGGCGACCCGGTCAGCAACTTCCAGTGGGTCTGGTATCGACCGATCAGTTCGCTACTGGTCGACGGCGCGGGCTTCATCGCCATCCATTCGGGTTTGGGGGAGGAGAACTACGGCAATCTGATCGCCTACGACACGCCGCCGACCATCCTGCACAGCACCGACGGCAACACCACCTACGTCGTCTACACGCCGAAACACCATCCGCTGACCATGGTCGCGATGATGCTCAACGACGCCGTCGGCATCACCTACGACGGCGACGATGTCCAGCGGTGGGACGCGGTCAACAATGCCTTCTATCCGCTGCAGGCACCCAGCGCCGACACCGCCGCGGTCCCGGTCGAGGACGGGCCACAGCCATCGGCGCCGGCGCCGTTGGTCGCGGCGCGCACCCTGTCCGCGGTGGAGACCGAGGGTGGTGGCTCGGAGGTCGGGACCGGAGACGACGGATCATCGATCGTCCCGGAGACACCCGACGGCACACCCAGGGTGGTGACCCCGCAACCCACCACCGAGGTCACACCGCAGGCAGGCGTCGAGGTCACCCGGCAATCCCCGGCACCGGCGACGACCCAGGCACCGGTGACCACCGAGACATCGGAGGGCACCGAAACGTCGGAGGGGACAGAAACATCGGAGAGCACCGAGCCATCGGTGACGACCGAAACACCGACCCAGACCTCGGCTCCCACCGGTGGTCGACACCGCGCGCCGGTGACGACCGATGCCTCGGCGGGTGCCGGTGCGCTCGAATCCGTCGACGGCGCCGGTGGTGGTCGGCATCGGCTGCAGGGCAGCGGGCGGCACTCGACCGACGGTCAGGCACCGTCGGCCGGCGGCGACGCAGCGGACTCGACGCAGGCCCCCGCGGCGTGATCGTCGCTAGGGCGTGAAACCGGCGGGAGGACCCGGATACTCGGGTATCTCGCCGCCGAACTCGGGGCAGCGTGCCTGATGCTCACAGAAGCGGCACATCCGCGAGCGCTGCGGCCGGAAGTCGCCGGTGGCCACGGCCGCGCGGATGGCCCGCCAGATCGCGGCGAGGGTACGTCCGAATCGCTCGAGTTCGTCACGGTCGGGGGTGTAGGACAGCGTCTGACCGTCGGAGAGGTACATCAACTGCAGACGTGTCGGCAGCACCCCGCGTAGCCGCAAGATGGCCAGGGCGTAGAACTTCATCTGGAACAGCGCCTTGGCCTCGTAGGCCTCGCCGGGTGCGCGACCGGTCTTGTAGTCGACCACCCGGATCTCGCCGGTGGGAGCGACGTCGATCCGGTCGATGAAACCGCGCATCAACACCTCGTCGGACTCGATCTCGACGTGTTGTTCGACGGCGTCGGCGTCGAAGGCCGTCGGATTCTCCATCCGGTAGTAGTTCGCAATCAGCTTGTGGGCCTCCCGCAGGAACGCGGCGTGGTCGCCGTCGCCGATCAGGTCGGCGAGATCGGGATCGGCCTCGCACATTGCCGCCCATGCGCCGTCGACGAGGAAATCGGCCGACTCCTGGGTTCGCAGCGCAGCGGGCATGTCGAAGAGGTTCTCCAACGCGGCGTGTACCACCGTGCCACGGGTCTGGGCCGGTGTCGGTGTCTCGGGGAAGCGATCGATCGCACGGTAGCGATAGAGCAGCGGACACTGCTTGAAGTCGGCCGCACGCGAGGGTGACAGCGCCAGCGGTCTGCCCACCAGACCCCGCGCGGTGCCGGCGAGTCGGTGGGCGGGGGCCGAGCCGGCTGCGTTGTCGGCCCCGGAGGAAACGGTGATCGTCACATTTGGCAGGGTAGGACCCACCAGTGACAATCCGACGCTCGACGCGGCCACTGAGCCGGGGCTGCGAATATCGCTGTCACCAGCAGATAACACCAGTCACATCAGCCCCGAGAGACTCGGGTCCAACCGGCGAGGAGACCAGCAGATGGCCGCGAGCGGCGCGTTCGAAGTGGGAGATCGGGTTCAACTCTCCGACGCCAAGGGACGCAAGTTCACGGTCATCCTGGAACCGGGAAAGCAATTCCACACCCATCGCGGCGCGATCGCGCACGACGACCTCATCGGTTCGCCCGAGGGCAGCATCGTCTCCGCGACCAGTGGCACCGAGTACCTGGCACTTCGCCCCCTCCTCGTCGATTACGTTCTGTCGATGCCACGCGGGGCACAGGTCATCTATCCGAAGGATTCCGCCCAGATCGTCACCGAGGGTGACATATTCCCGGGGGCGCGGGTGCTCGAGGCGGGGGCCGGTTCGGGCGCGCTGACGTGTTCGCTGCTGCGCGCCGTCGGACCCGACGGCGAGGTCGTCTCCTACGAGATCCGGGACGACCACGCCGAGCACGCCCAACGCAACGTCGAGACATTCTTCGCCGGACACCCGGCGAACTGGACCCTGGTGATCGACGACCTCGCCACCATCGACACCGGCGAGCGCTTCGACCGCGTCATCCTCGACATGCTCGCACCCTGGGAGCCCCTCGACGTCGTCCGTTCGATCCTGAAACCAGGTGGGGTCTTAACGGTTTATGTGGCAACTGTCACCCAGTTGTCGCGCGTGATCGAGGCCCTGCGCGAGCAGGAGTGCTGGACCGAACCGCACGCCTGGGAATCCCTGGTCCGCGACTGGAGCGCGGTCGGTCTCGCGGTGCGGCCGGAACACAAAATGCAAGGACACACGGCCTTTCTGATCACCGCTCGACGTCTGGCCGATGGAACCACCACACTCCGGCCGCAACGACGTCCGACCCGGGGGTGAACCGAGCGTGGACATCCACGCGAAACACGGTGAATACGTAGGGAAGACGTACATTTAACACACCATCAACATCGGTGGATGCGCGGTGTGAGGCGTATCGGTCCCCGGGCCGGTAGCGTGGAGTCACGGTGCACGAACTCCAATGCGGAGTGGTTGCCGGGGAGAGGAGTCAGCAATGACCGAATCTGATCGCCATGGTGCCTCGGCGGATGACGCGGGCAGTGAGACCACGGGAGCGTCCGGTGACTCGTTCACTCCTGCCTACACACCGCCGCTGGTGGCCCGAGCAGACCGTGAACGCCCGGCGGGTGCACGGTCGGCCGACACGGACCTGCAGGATCGTGTCGACAATCTGACCGCACGCAACGCCAAGCTGCTCGAAACCCTCAAAGAGGCGCGGCAACAGCTCGTCGCGCTGCGCGAGGAGGTCGACCGTCTCGGACAGCCGCCGAGTGGGTACGGCGTACTGCTCGAGGTGTTCCCCGACCAGACCGTCGACGTCTTCACCTCCGGTCGCAAGATGCGCCTGACGTGCTCGCCGAGCATCGACACCGAGACCCTTCATCGTGGGCAGACCCTGCGTCTCAACGAGGCACTGACCATCGTCGAGGCGTGCGAATTCGACTCGGTCGGCGAGATCAGCACACTGCGCGAGGTCCTCGGGGATGGGGAACGTGCCCTGGTCGTCGGCCACGCCGACGAGGAACGCGTCGTCTGGCTCGCCGAGCCACTGCTCGGTGAGGTCGACGGTGAGGACGGGCAACGCCGGAAACTGCGGCCGGGCGACTCGCTGCTCATCGACACCAAGGCCGGCTTCGCCTTCGAGCGTGTCCCCAAGGCCGAGGTCGAGGATCTGGTCCTCGAGGAGGTCCCCGACGTCGGCTACGAGGACATCGGTGGTCTGGGCCGTCAGATCGAGCAGATCCGTGACGCCGTCGAACTGCCGTTCCTGCACAAGGACCTGTTCCGCGACTACGCTCTGCGTCCGCCCAAGGGTGTGCTGCTCTACGGCCCGCCCGGCTGCGGCAAGACGCTGATCGCCAAGGCGGTCGCGAACTCCCTGGCCAAGAAGATCGCCCAGGTCCGTGGCGACGATGCCAAGGAAGCCAAGTCGTACTTCCTGAACATCAAGGGCCCCGAACTGCTCAACAAGTTCGTCGGTGAGACCGAGCGGCACATCCGCCTGATCTTCCAGCGTGCCCGTGAGAAGGCCTCCGAGGGCACCCCGGTCATCGTGTTCTTCGACGAGATGGACTCGATCTTCCGCACCCGCGGATCTGGTGTCTCCTCCGACGTCGAGACGACCGTCGTACCGCAGCTGCTCAGTGAAATCGACGGTGTCGAGGGACTCGAGAACGTCATCGTCATCGGTGCGTCCAACCGCGAGGACATGATCGACCCGGCCATCCTGCGACCGGGCCGCCTTGACGTGAAGATCAAGATCGAGCGTCCCGACGCCGAGTCGGCGATGGACATCTTCTCCAAGTACCTGACCGAGCAGTTGCCGGTGCACGCCGACGATCTCGGCGAGTTCGGCGGAGACCGCACCGCATGCCTGAACGCGATGATCGAGAAGGTCGTCGAGCGGATGTACGCCGAAAGTGATGACAACCGCTTCCTGGAGGTGACCTACGCCAACGGCGACAAGGAGGTCATGTACTTCAAGGACTTCAACTCCGGTGCGATGATCCAGAACGTCGTCGACCGGGCCAAGAAGTACGCGATCAAGTCCCAATTGGAGACCGGCGCACCGGGTCTGCGGGTCCAGCACCTGTTCGATTCCATTCTCGACGAGTTCGCCGAGAACGAGGACCTGCCCAACACCACCAACCCGGACGACTGGGCGCGGATCTCGGGCAAGAAGGGCGAGCGGATCGTCTACATCCGCACGTTGGTCACCGGCAAGAGTTCGGGCGCCAGCCGCGCCATCGACACCGAGACCAACACCGGCCAATATCTGTAGCCCCTTCGCGGCACACAGCACCGCTGCCCGCCCCACCGGGGCGGGCAGCGGTCGTTTCGGCCGGTGCGGGGTCACTGGTTCGACGCCCGAACCGGCCCACGTCGACCGTGTGGAGGACGTGCGAGGACGCGGTCGGCGCCAGGCACTAGAGTCTGTCGGTGATGAACAGCAGCGTCTCGATGATCCGTGGTCGGGTGACGGTGGCCGGGGTGAGCCACCCACTGGGCGACGCGCACCGTGTCCGCCTCGGTCGAACCCCCGACAACGATGTGGTCGTCAATCATCCACTCGTGTCGCGTCATCACTTGCTGATCGAGTGGCGTGGCACCGGCTGGTGGGTCATCGACGCGGGTAGCACGAACGGTTTCTACAGTGGTGGCGCCCGCGTCGCGGAGCTACCGCTGACCGGCTCGACCAGCTTTCGTCTCGGTGACGGCGCCACCGGGCCGGTGGTGGAGGTGGCGCTCGAGGCGCCACGCGCACCCGGACCGACGGGTCCGCCGCGTGGTCCCGGCAGCGGTCCGGTCGCCGGACCGCCCCCGGCGTCGGGACGGTTCCCTGCGGGACCGCCCGGGTCGGGCCGGATGCCGATGCGGGTTCCCGCGCCGGGCAGCTACTCCCCGGGAGCGGTGGCGCCGATGCCCGAGGAATTGCAGAACGCCCCGCACCTGCAGGCACTGAAGCAGAATGTGTCCGCGATCTACCAGCTGCCGGGACGCCCGGAACGGGCCGGGCGCGAGACGATTTCGCTGGCCGGGGCCCAGACGATCGGCCGGACACCGGACAACGACATCGTCGTCTCCGACGTCCTGGCCTCGCGGCGTCACGCGCGTGTCCTGACGCAGCCGGACGGTTTGTACATCGAGGACCTCGGCAGCGTCAACGGCACCTACGTCAACGGTCAACGGGTTTCGCGGGCACGACTGACCGACGGCAACGTCGTCACCATCGGCAACAGCGACTTCGTGGTCTCGCGGGGCAGCCTGGTCCGCGGTCAGGCCCAGGACGTCGTCGCCGGTGGTCTGCAGGTGCACGGCGTCAGCCTCGTCGTCGACGGTGGAAAACAGCTCCTGCAGAACGTCGAGTTCAGTGCCCGTCCCGGATCGCTGACCGCGGTGATCGGCCCGTCCGGCGCGGGCAAGTCCACCGTGTCGCGGATCGTCGCCGGGCTCAACTCGCCCACCAGCGGTCAGGTCACCTTCGAAAACCGCAGCGTCCATGAGGAATACGATGCGCTGCGCACCCGTATCGGAATGGTGCCGCAGAAGGATGTGCTGCACCACAAACTCACCCTCCGCCAGGCACTGCGGTACGCCGCCGAACTCCGACTGCCCCCGGACCTGTCGAAGGCCGACCGCGACAACGTCATCAACGGTGTGCTCGCCGAGCTGCAGTTGACCGAGCACGTCGACACCCGCGTCGAAAAGCTCTCCGGTGGCCAGCAGAAACGCGCATCGGTGGCGATGGAACTCCTCACCGGGCCGTCGTTGCTGATCCTCGACGAACCCACCTCGGGTCTGGATCCGGCCCTCGACCGGCAGGTGATGTCGACTCTGCGCCGGCTCGCCGACGCCGGGCGCGTCGTCCTCGTCGTCACCCACTCGCTGACCTACCTCTCGATGTGCGATCAGGTGCTGCTGCTGGCACCGGGCGGCAAGACCGCCTATTGCGGCGCGCCCGCGGACGTCGGGGCAGCGATGGGTACCGCCGACTGGGCCGAGATCTTCGCCTTCGTCGCCGCGCAGCCCGACACCGCGCACATGCGCTACCTGCAGGGCCGTGGGCAACCCGCTCCGCCCCCATCACCCCGACCACCCGGTCCGCCGATTCCGGTCCCGCAGACCAGTTTCGTCCGGCAATCGAGCACCATCGGTCGGCGGCAGGTCCGGTTGATCTTCGCCGACGTCGGTTACCTGGTCTTCCTGGTGCTGTTGCCGGTGGTGCTGGGTTTGTTGACGTTGGTCATCCCCGGCGACGACGGCTTCACCAAGAAGATCGGGAGCGATGCCACCGCGGTACCGCCGATTCCTGCGGCCGACGATCCCGTCGAGGCGGTTCAGGTCCTGGTGATCATGGTGGTGGGAGCAGCGTTCATGGGTGCCGCGCTGACGATGCGCGACCTCGTCGGCGAGCGTGACATCTTCGAGCGTGAGCGTGCGGTCGGCCTGCGTCCCGGAGCCTATCTGTGGGCAAAGGTGGTCGTCTTCTTCATCACGGCGATCCTGCTCAGCGCCGTCATGGTCGCGATCACGTTCGTCGGACGCGGAGTCCCAGAGTACGGAGGTGCGCTGCTGCCGCCGCCGTTGGCGCTGTTCCTCGCGATCGCCACACTCGCCTGCGTGTCGACGCTGGTCGGCCTCGCCATCTCGGCGTCGGTGAAATCCAACGAGCAGGCCATGCCGCCCCTCGTCATCGTGATCATGATGCAGTTCGTGTTCTGCGGTGGCCTCTTCGCGCTCGACACTCCCGGACTTGCGCAGCTGTCCTGGATCTTCCCGTCGTACTGGGGCTACGTGGCGGCGGCCGGGGCCGTCGATCTTCCCTTGATCAACCCGGACGCCACGCAGACGGTCGACCTGTGGAATCCGTCGATCCTGCACTCCGCGCTGGCCTACGGCGTCCTCATCGTCATCGCCGTCATCCTGTACGTGGTGACGTTCTCCCGGCTGCGCCTCAAAAAACGCTGATCGCAGAGACGTGACACGACCCGCCATCGTCACGATGGCGGGTCGTGTCATGTCTGAAGCGTCAGGACACCGGATCGACCGGGTAGCGCACCAGCCCGAGTTCCGCGTCGGTACCGAGCAGGCTGTGGCTCGGCAGCACTCGTGCGGTGTAGCCGAGGACACCCGATCGGTAGGGGGTCACGGCGGTGGCGAATGTCAGTCGGCCGAAGGCGTCGACGTCGCCGACCGGGCTCATCGCGGTCAGGATCGGATCGTGGATGTCGCCCTCGTCGTCGACGCGGCCGAGCACCGCCTCCACCTTCACCTCTTCGGGGTCGAGCCCGCCCAGCCCGACCTGTGCGGTCAGTTGCAGGGCCTCGGCGACGGTCTCGGAGGCCTCGTCGATACCTGCGATCGTCACCGCGGGCCACGCCTTCTGCACCCGTGACCGATAGACGGCGAGATCCTTTGCCGCGGCGTGGTCGTCGGCCACGGCAGCGGCGTACGAGAGGGCAGCCGGTGAGTACAACTTCGTCGTATAGTCACGAACCATCCGGGAGGCGAGCACCTTCGGCCCGAGGATCGACAGCGTGTGACGCACCATCTCCACCCAGCGCTGTGGTACCCCGTTCTCGTCGCGGGAATAGAACAGCGGAATGACCGTATCCTCCAGCAGCGAGTACAGCGCCTGAGCCTCGAGGTCGTCGCGACGATGCTCATCGGTGACGCCCTCCGCCGACGGGATGGCCCAGCCGTTCTCGCCGTCGGCCATCTCGTCCCACCAGCCGTCGAGGATCGACAGGTTCAGTCCGCCGTTGAGCGCCGATTTCATCCCCGAGGTGCCACATGCCTCCATCGGCCGCACCGGATTGTTCAGCCAGACATCGCAACCGGCATAGATGTAGCGGGCCATCGAGATGTCGTAATCGGGGAGGAAGACGATTCGGTCGCGGATCGCGGGATCCTCGGTGAAGCGAACCACCTGCTGGATGAGTGACTTGCCGCCGTCGTCGGCCGGATGGGCTTTACCCGCGATCACCAGCTGGACCGGCCGCTCGGGATCGGTGAGGATGCGTTTGAGCCGCTCCGGATCCCGCAGCATGAGGGTCAGGCGTTTGTAGGTGGCGGCTCGGCGGGCGAACCCGATCGTGAGTACCTGCGGGTCGAAAAGATCTGCGGTCCAAGAAAGTTCCACATCGGAGAAGCCACGATCATGACCGCTGGCGCGTGCCCGCCGGCGCACTTCCGCGACGAGTTCGGCACGCAGATCCTGGCGTGTCCGCCACACCGCGGTGGCGCCCAGTGCGGCATAACCCGGTGCGGCCGAATCCTCGTCGTGGCCGACCAGCTTGCGCCAGGGTCGGGCGACCCAGGTGAAGCCGTGGACACCGTTGGTGATCGACCCGATCGGCACCTCGTCGGCGTCGAAGCCCGGCCACAGGCCCGCGAACATCTCGCGACTGACCTCACCGTGGAGTTCGGACACCCCGTTGGACCGCTGCCCGAGCCGGAAACCCATGTGGGCCATGTTGAATACTCCGGGGTGGCCCTCGTTGCCGAGTGCCAGCACGGTGCTCGCCGGGAGTCCGGGCAACAGTCGCGATCCGCCGTCGCTCTCGGCATCGAGATAGAACGACACCAGATCCTTGGGGAAGCGGTCGATTCCGGCGGGCACCGGGGTGTGAGTGGTGAAGATGTTCGACGCGCGCACCACCGACTCCGCCGATGCGAAGTCCAGTCCCGATTGGACGAGTTCACGCACTCGCTCGACCGCGAGGAAACCCGCATGCCCCTCGTTCATGTGGAACACCGTCGGCTCCTCGCGTCCGGTGATCGCGACGTATTCACGCAGCGCGCGCACGCCTCCGACGCCGAGCAGGATCTCCTGTTTGATGCGGTGATCCTGGTCGCCGCCGTAGAGGCGGTCGGTGACCGAACGCAGCTCGATGTCGTTGGTGGGGATGTCGGAGTCCAACAGCAGCAACGGGATCCGGCCGACGGTGGCGACCCACACCTGCGCGTTCAGCGTCCGGCTCCCCGGCATCGACACGGAGATCACCACCGGACGGTCGTCGGCGTCGGTGAGCAGCGTCAGTGGCAACAGGCCCGGATCGTTGACCGGATACTTCTCGATCTGCCAGCCGTCGTGGGTCAGGCTCTGCCGGAAGTAACCCGAACGGTAGAACAGCCCGACACCGATCAGTGGGAGACCGAGATCGGAGGCGGCCTTCAGATGGTCGCCGGCCAGGATGCCGAGGCCGCCGGAGTAGATGGGCAGCACCTCGGAGATGCCGAACTCCATCGAGAAGTAGGCGATCCCGCGCGGCATCGATGCGCCCGCCTGTTGCTGCTTGCCGAACCACTGGGGCGCTTTGCGATAGGTGTCGAGTTCGGCCCGCAGCGTGGCCAGTCGCGCGAGAAAGATGTCGTCGTGCGCCAAGTCGGCCAGCCGACCGGGATCGACCTCTGCGAGCAGACGCAGCGGGTCGCCCGAGGCGCTCCACAGGTCGTCGTCGATCGTGGCGAACAGATCCTGGGTTTCGCTGTGCCACACCCAGCGCAGGTTGTGGGCGAGGACAGCGAGGTCGTCGAGAGCGGCTGGTAAAGGTACCCGGACGGTGAACCGGCGGAAGGCTTTCACGGCGTAGACGGTACTTCGCCGGGGACCGTCGTGCACCGCGAGTTCGGCGACATTCATCACCCATTTGCCCAGGGCACACGGAACGTCGGCGGAGATCGGATCCACCGTCTCTTCAGAGTCGGATCGGTGCTCGCGGACAAGGACATCTACCCTCGAACACATGCAGCGAATCATCGGCACCGAGGTGGAATACGGCATCTCGGCCCCGGGAGACCCGACCGCGAATCCGATCATGACCTCGACCCAGGCCGTGCTGGCCTATGCGGCGGCGGCCGGGGTACCCCGCGCCAAGCGCACCCGATGGGATTACGAGGTGGAGTCACCGCTGCGCGACGCCCGCGGTTTCGACCTTGGGCGCGGCGCCGGCCCGGCACCGATCATCGACGCCGACGAGATCGGTGCGGCCAACATGATCCTCACCAACGGCGCGCGGCTCTACGTCGATCACGCCCATCCGGAGTATTCCGCTCCCGAGGTCACCGACCCGCTCGACGCGGTGATCTGGGACAAGGCGGGGGAGCGCGTCATGGAGGCCGCCGCCCGGTACGTCGCCAGCGTCCCCGGGGCACCGCGGTTGCAGCTCTACAAGAACAACATCGACAACAAGGGCGCCTCCTACGGCACCCACGAGAACTATCTGATGAGTCGGTCCACCCCGTTCACCGCGGTGATCGCCGGGCTCACGACCTTTTTCGCGTCGCGTCAGGTGATCTGCGGGTCCGGTCGCGTCGGTATCGGCCAGTCCGGCGACGAGGCCGGGTATCAGCTGTCGCAGCGTTCGGACTACATCGAGGTGGAGGTCGGGCTGGAGACCACCCTCAAGCGCGGCATCATCAACACCCGCGACGAGCCGCACGCCGATCCGGAACGGTATCGACGGCTGCACGTCATCATCGGTGACGCCAACCTGGCCGAGACCGCCACCTACCTCAAGGTCGGGACCACCGCGCTGGTCCTCGATCTGATCGAGGCGGGGCAGAGTTTCACCGACCTCGAGCTCGCACGGCCGGTCCAGGCGGTCCACACGATCAGTCACGATCCCACGCTGCAGGCGACCGTGGCGCTCACCGACGGTCGGGAACTGACCGGTGTGGCGTTGCAGCGCGAGTATCTCGAGCGGTGTGTGGCGTTCCACGAGCGCGAGCATTCCGACGACGAGCGCGCCCGCCACGTCCTCGACACCTGGGCCGACGTCCTCGATCGCCTCGAGCGCGATCCGATGGAGTGCGCCGACATCCTCGACTGGCCGGCCAAGCTGCGCATCCTGGAGGGATTCCGCCAGCGCGAGGGTCTGGGGTGGTCGGCGCCGCGGCTGCACCTGATCGACCTGCAGTATTCCGATGTGCGCCTGGAGAAGGGGCTCTACAACCGCCTCGTCGCTCGGGGTTCGATGAAGCGCCTCGTCGACGAGGCCGATGTCACCCGGGCCATCACCGAACCGCCGACCAACACCCGCGCCTACTTCCGCGGTGAGTGCCTGCGTCGTTTCGGTGCCGACGTCGCCGCGGCGAGCTGGGATTCGGTCATCTTCGACCTCGGCGGGGATTCGCTGGTGCGCATCCCGACCCTGGAACCGTTGCGGGGCAGTCGAGCCCACGTCGGCAAGCTCCTCGACTCGGTGACCTCGGCGGCCGATCTGGTCGATCAGCTCACCACCTGAGACACGCCCGGGTTCGCCTCGTGTTCCACCCCTCGCGATCGGCCACTCGCCGGTAGTGTGGAGAGACACCGGCGACGCGGCACAGCTCCACCACGTGTCCGACCCGGTGATGTGGCCCCGGGGTGTTCCGCGCGGCGCCGCGATGCAGGAGGAAGCGACAAGCGAGCGAAGCGAGCAACGTCGCTGACGACGAAGAGCGGTGCAGCACAGCGCGGAACACACGCGGCGGCGGAGCCGCCGCAGAATTAAGGAGTGCAGATGGCGCAGGAACAGACCAAGCGCAGCGGTGGCGGCGACGATGACGATCTCGGTGCCGACGGCAGTGCGGGCCAGGAACGTCGCGAGAAGCTGGCCGAGGACACCGATGATCTGCTCGACGAGATCGACGACGTCCTCGAGGAGAACGCCGAGGACTTCGTGCGTGCCTACGTCCAGAAGGGCGGCCAGTGAGCGATCCGTTCGGTTCACTGAGTTCCCCGTCCACAGCCCGTCCCTCCCTCTCGCTCGGCGCGGACATCTCCTCGTTCAGCGACTACCTCAGGACCCACGCCCCGGATCAGCTTCCGGCGGCGCGTGCTGAGCGCATGAGCGCGTTCGGTGGCACGGCCGACACATCCGAGATCCCGCACGGAACGACGATCGTAGCGGTGAGTTTTCCGGGTGGTGTGGTCCTCGCGGGCGATCGGCGCGCGACGATGGGCAACCTCATCGCCACCCGGGATGTGCAGAAGGTCTACATCACCGACGAGTACTCGGCCGCCGGCATTGCCGGGACGGCGGGGATCGCCATCGAGATGGTGCGCCTGTTCACGGTCGAACTCGAGCACTACGAGAAGATCGAGGGCGTCCCACTGACCCTCGACGGCAAGGTCAGCCGACTGGCGTCGATGGTGCGCGGCAACCTCGGCGCGGCGCTGCAGGGTCTGGCGGCCATTCCGCTGCTCGTCGGTTACGACATCGACCACGACGATCCGTCCGAGCCGGGACGGATCTTCTCCTTCGATGTCGCCGGAGACCGTCACGAGGAATTCGGCGGGTACACCGCCATCGGTTCCGGTTCGGTGTTCGCGAAGTCGTCGATGAAGAAGCTCTACCGTCGTGACCTCGACGCCGATTCCGCTCTCGCGGTGGCGGTCGAGGCCCTTTACGACGCCGCCGACGACGACACCGCCACCGGTGGCCCCGACATCGTCCGCAAGATCTTTCCGCTCGCCGTGATCGTCGGCGCCGACGGCGCCCGTGAGGTCGAGTCGGATGCCATCGAGGCGGCGGCGCGGGCGATCGTCGAACGTCGCGCGGCCGAACACGAAGGAGAGTCACGGTGACGTTCCCGTATTACGCCAGCGCCGAGCAGATCATGCGGGATCGCTCGGAGTTGGCACGCAAGGGCATCGCGCGGGGACGCAGCGTCATCATCCTCACCTACGCCGACGGTGTGCTGTTCGTAGCGGAGAATCCGTCGAACACGCTGCGCAAGACCAGCGAGATCTACGACCGGATCGGCTTCGCGGCGGTGGGCAAATACAACGAGTTCGAGAGCCTCCGGAAGGCGGGTATCCAGCTCGCCGACATGCGCGGATACAGCTACGACCGCAACGACGTGTCGGCGCTGTCGCTGGCCAACACCTACGCCAACGCGTTGGGATCGGTGTTCACCGAGCAACCGAAGCCCTACGAGGTGGAGTTGTGTGTGGCGGAGGTGTCGCGTCCCGGCAAACCCAAGCCCTCGCAGCTGTTCCGGATCAGCTACGACGGTTCGATCGCCGACGAGACGCGGTTCCTGGTGATGGGTGGCGCGACGGACTCCATCGCCGCGGCGCTGAAGGAGACCTATCGCCCGGATCTCCCGCTGGCGCAGGCGTTGTCGGTGGCCGTGACCGCACTGGCCACGCCGATCGAGTCCGGAAACGGGAGCGCCGGGGCACCGCGGGACCTCGATCCCGGGGATCTCGAGGTGGCGATCCTCGACCGCAATCGGCCGCGACGCGCGTTCAAGCGACTCTCGCGTGCCCAGGTCGAGGAGTTCCTGGGCGCTGCCGGCGCTGTGTCTTCACCGGCCACCGCGTCCACCGGTGAGGACACGGACCCGGCCTCGGGATCGACCGCCGAATCGGGGTCGGGTGACACCGCGGGTGAGTGAGCGTCACTGCCCGGTCAGCGGCCGGTCACACGGGTAGGGTTGATCACGTGCAGCGTCGAATCATGGGCATCGAGACGGAATTCGGTGTCACGTGCACCTTTCACGGACATCGTCGGCTCAGTCCGGACGAGGTCGCGCGGTATCTCTTCCGCCGCGTGGTGTCGTGGGGCCGGTCCTCCAACGTGTTCCTGCAGAACGGGGCCCGGCTCTACCTCGACGTGGGTTCCCATCCGGAGTACGCCACCGCCGAATGCGACAGCCTCGTCCAGCTGATCAACCACGACCGGGCCGGCGAGTTGGTGCTCGAGGACCTGTTGGTCGACGCCGAGCAGCGACTGGCCGACGAAGGTATCGGCGGCGACATCTATCTGTTCAAGAACAACACCGACTCCGCGGGCAATTCGTACGGTTGTCACGAGAATTATCTCGTCGTCCGGGCCGGCGAGTTCTCCCGAATCTCCGATGTGTTGCTGCCGTTCCTGGTGACGCGGCAGTTGATCTGCGGTGCCGGCAAGGTCCTCGCCACACCGAAGGCGGCGACGTTCTGTTTGTCGCAGCGGGCCGAACACATCTGGGAGGGCGTGTCGTCGGCGACGACCCGGTCGCGACCGATCATCAACACCCGCGACGAACCGCACGCCGACGCCGAGAAGTACCGCCGCCTGCACGTCATCGTCGGCGACTCGAACATGTCGGAGATGACGACCCTGCTGAAGGTGGGCTCGGCGGCGCTGGTGCTGGAGATGATCGAGGCGGGCGTCGCATTCCGCGATTTCGCGCTCGACAATCCGATCCGCGCCATCCGCGAGGTCAGTCATGACACGACCGGCACCCGGCCGGTGCGACTGGCCGGCGGCCGGCAGGCCAGCGCCCTCGACATCCAGCGCGAGTACCACGCGCGGGCCGTCGAGCACCTGGTCAACCGACGTCCGGATCCCGAGATGGACATGGTGGTCGATCTGTGGGGCCGCATGCTCGACGCGGTGGAGAGCGGCGATTTTTCCGGTGTCGACACCGAGATCGACTGGGTGATCAAGCGCAAACTCTTCCAGCGCTATCAGGACCGGTACTCGATGGATCTGTCGGATCCGAAGATCGCGCAACTCGATCTCGCCTTCCACGACATCAAACGTGGTCGCGGCGTGTTCGACCTGCTGAGCCGGAAGGGGCTGGTCCGTCGGGTGACCACCGACGAGGCCATCAAGACCGCCGTCAACGAACCGCCGCAGACCACGCGGGCCAAGTTGCGCGGTGACTTCATCTCGGCGGCGCAGAAGGCCGGCCGTGACTTCACCGTCGACTGGGTGCACCTCAAGCTCAACGATCAGGCCCAGCGCACCGTGCTGTGCAAGGACCCGTTCCGCAGTGTTGATGAGCGCGTCGATCGCCTGATCGCGTCCATGTGAGTCGTAGGCTGCTCGGGTGGCACCAACATCCAAGGTTTCCAAGGTCGAACGTCTGCTCAACCTGGTGATCTGTCTGCTGTCCACACGGCAGTTCGTCACCGCCGAGTACATCCGCCGCAACGTCGTCGGCTACAACGACGACGACCAGTCGGTCGAGGCGTTCAACCGGATGTTCGAACGGGACAAGACAGAGCTCCGCGACCTCGGGATCCCGCTGGTCACCGGACCGTCGTCGATGGGCCATGGGCTCGACGGTTACCGGATCAACCGGGACAGCTACGAGTTGCCCGACATCAGTTTCGAACGTGACGAGGCCGCCGCGATCGCCATGGCCGCCACCCTATGGGACACCCCGGAGATCTCAGCAGTCTCCCAGACCGCGGTCTTGAAGCTGCGGGCCGCGGGTTTCGACGTTCGGGCCGACGACGAGATCGGCATGTCTGCGGGGGGCTCGACACGGTCGATGGGTACCGAGGCGACCCTCGGGGCGGTGCTGTCGGCCTTGCAGGCCGAGCGTGCGATCACCTTCACCTACCGCGCGGGGTCGGGGACCGCGGGGGTGCGTCGCACACTCGAACCGTGGGGCGTGGTCACCCACCACGGCCGGTGGTACGTCGTCGGCCACGACCGCGACCGCGACGACACCCGCACCTTCCGGCTCAGTCGCGTCTCCGACGTCGACGCCATCGGACCGGCCGGCCGGTCGCGGCCACCCGAGGGCACGGACCTGCAACGGATCGTGTCCGCCGCGGTCGACTCGGCCGCCGGGTCGGACGGGCGGACCGCACGGATCTGGGTGGCGTCCGGCCGGGCCGCCGGGCTGCGCCGAGCGGCCAAGCGCAGCGAGTCCTTCGACCGTTCGGGGGAGCCGGGCGACCTGCTCGACCTCGAGATCCGCTCCCTGTCGACGTTGTCGCGAATGGTCCTCGGCGCCGGTGCGGACGCCGTCGTGCTGTCACCACCGGAACTGCGCGAGTCGGTGGTCTCCGCACTCGATCAGTTGGCGCAGGTGAACCGGTGATGGCCGCCTCGGCACCCTCACGACTGAGCAGACTCCTCGCCTTGGTTCCGTATTTCCTTGCCCACGACGGGATCTCGGTCGAGCAGGCGGCAGCCGACCTCGGCGTCACCGTCCCCCAACTGACCAGGGATCTCGAGCAACTGTTCGTATGCGGACTCCCCGGGTACTACCCGGATGACCTGATCGAGCTGGAGTTCAGCGAGGGACACGTCCACGTCGGATTCACCGCGGGGATGGACCGGCCGCTGCGGCTGACACCGACCGAGGCCAGCATCATGCTGATCGCCCTGCGTGCCCTCGTGGACACCCCGGGCGTCGTCGACAGCGAGGCCGCCACCCGGGCCATCGCCAAGATCGAGCAGGCCGTGGGCCTGACCATCCCGGGGGTCGCGGGCACATCCGGCGATGCGGGCGCCCACACCGAATCCGCGCAGTACCGCACGGTCCGGGAGGCGGTCCGCACCGGTCGCGCACTGTCGGTGAATTACTACTCGGCCACCCGCGACATCGTCACCCGACGCGTGGTCGATCCGATCGGCATCCAGGCCGTCGACAGTCACACCTACCTGGAAGCGTGGTGCCGCGACAGCGAGGGCGTTCGGTTGTTCCGTTTCGACCGGATCGACGACGCGACATTGCTCGACGAACCGTCCATGCCGCCGGAGCAGGCCGCCGTCTCGTCGCAGTCGCCGATCCTGTCGGAGAACCCGGATCTCCCGACCGCGTTGATCGAGATCGATCCGGGAGAGTTGTGGATCCTCGACTACTACACGGTGACTCCGGTCGAGGCGCTCGACGAACGAACGGATCCGCAGGCCCCGGTTCGCGCCCGGATCGTGTACGGATCGCCGGAATGGCTCACCCGATTCCTCCTCGGCTTCGGCGGGCACGTGCGGGTGATCGACGACGCCGACGTCGCGAACTCGGTGATCGCCGCGGCCGCGGCGGCGCGTGCACGCTATCGGTGACGGGGGCAACTCTTCGCGCGCGCAACGATGGGTGTGATGCGCGCGGTACGATGAGGTCCAGACGACGGGGAAAGGGAAGTTCTTCATGGGTGCAATGTCGTGGTGGCACTGGGTCATCGTGCTGATCGTGTTGGTTCTGCTGTTCGGGTCGAAGAAGCTCCCCGACGCCGCGCGGGGTCTGGGGCAGTCCCTGCGCATCTTCAAGAGCGAGGTCCAGGAGATGCAGAAGGACGGCGAGACCCCCGCGGCCGCCAAGCCCGAACCCGAGAAGCCACGCGAACTGCCGGCCTCGCCGGATTCGGCACCGCATGCCTCGTCGAGCACCGACGAGACCACGAAGAAGTCCGCCTGAGGTTCGTCCACTGTGCGGATCCCACTCGACCCGCGACGGCGCCAACGCAAACTGAATCCCGACGGCACGATGCCGTTGGTCGAGCATCTGCAAGAGCTGCGGTACCGACTGCTGGTCTCGATGGTGGCCATCGTGGTCACCACCATCGTCGGATTCATCTGGTATTCCCATGGGTTTCTGGGGTTGCCGTCGCTCGGTGACCTGCTGCGCGAACCCTACTGTTCCCTGCCTGCATCGACGCGCGCCTCGCTGACCCCCGACGACAGTTGCCGCCTGCTGGCGACCGGGCCGTTCGACCAGTTCATGCTGCGACTGAAGGTCGCGCTGACCGCCGGTCTGGTGTTGGCCTGCCCGATCTGGCTGTATCAGATCTGGGGGTTCGTCACCCCGGGCCTGCATTCCCACGAGCGCAAGTACGCGATCGGATTCGTGTCCTCGGCCGCGGTGCTCTTCGTCGCGGGTGCGGTGCTGGCGTATCTGGTCGTCGCCAAGGCCTTCCACTTCCTGCTCACCGTCGGCAACGATGTGCAGGTCACCGCGCTCGCCGGCGATCAGTACTTCGGGTTCATGATCCATCTGTTGATCATCTTCGGCGTCAGCTTCGAGTTGCCGCTGCTGATCGTGGCCCTCAATCTCGTCGGTGTTCTCACCTACGCGCGTCTCAAGGCGTGGCGACGCGGCCTGATCTTCACCATGTTCGTCTTCGCCGCGATCGTGACACCCGGGCAGGACCCGTTCACCATGCTGGCGCTGGCACTGGCGTTGACCATGCTGCAGGAGATCGCGATCCAGATCGCCCGTTTCAACGACCGGCGACGCACGAAACGCTCGGCCGAGTGGGAATCGCTGCCCGACGATCAGGCCTCCACGATCCCGGCACCCTCTCCCCGTCCGATGGCCTCGCAGGTCGGCGCACCCTCGACGGCGCCGACCGCGTCATCGGCTCCTGCCGGTCCCCGGCGGTCCGCGCGGGACGGACACACCTTCGACGACGTGCTCTGATCGCGACCTGCTCCGATCGCGCCGGGCACGCTCGGATCGTGACGTGTCGCTGCCCCGCACGTCCTCGACAGTGACATGCTGGAGGCGATGACTCCCACCGACCCTGCGGTCGATTCCCGGCCTGCTCCCACCCATTCGGCATTCGACCGGTTTGCCGCCCGCGTCGGCTTTCCGCTCGACGACTTCCAGATCCGTGCCTGTCACGCACTCGAGGACGGCCACGGGGTGCTCGTGTGCGCCCCGACCGGGGCGGGTAAGACCATCGTCGGCGAGTTCGCCGTACATCTCGCACTGGCGTCGGGAACCAAGTGTTTCTACACCACCCCGATCAAGGCCCTGAGCAATCAGAAGTACTCCGATCTCGTCGCCGTGCACGGCAAGGAATCGGTGGGGCTGCTCACCGGCGACACCTCGATCAACTCCGATGCACCGGTCGTGGTGATGACCACCGAGGTCGTCCGCAACATGATCTACGCGAACTCCCCGGCGCTGACCGGTCTGTCGCATGTGGTGATGGACGAGGTGCACTTCCTCGCCGACCGCTTCCGCGGTGCGGTGTGGGAGGAGGTGATCCTGCATCTCGAACCGTCCGTGCGGGTCGTCAGCCTGTCGGCGACGGTCAGCAACGCCGAAGAGTTCGGGGAGTGGATTCAGACCGTTCGCGGCGACACCACCGTCATCGTCGACGAGCATCGTCCGGTCCCGCTGACCCAGCACATGCTGGTCGGCAACCGGATGTTCGATCTCTTCGATCCGCACCACGCACCGGGCGAACGACCGAAGGTCAATCCGGACCTCAAACGCTTCATCCGACACCGGATCCTGCTGACCGACGACGACGATCGGCGGGGTCATCGAGGGCGGTCCGGCCGACCGCGTCGCAGCAATACCGTGTCCCGGCCGCAGGTGGTCAAACAGCTCGACCGGGAAGGCCTGCTGCCGGCCATCGGATTCATCTTCTCCCGGGCCGGATGCGATGGGGCGCTGGCGCAATGCCTGCGTTCGGGTCTGAGCCTGCTCGCACCGGACGAGGTCGCCGCGGTCGACGAGGTCGTCGACCGCCACCTGATGGATCTCTCACCCGCCGACGCCGACGTACTCGGTGTCGATGAGTGGCGTGCCGGGCTGCGACGTGGTTTCGCCGCGCACCACGCCGGGATGCTGCCGACCTTCCGCCACACCGTCGAGGAGCTCTTCGTCCGCGGGCTGGTCCGCATGGTGTTCGCGACCGAGACCCTGGCGTTGGGGATCAACATGCCGGCGCGGTCGGTCGTGCTCGAGCGGTTGGTGAAGTTCAACGGTGAGGCGCATGTCGACCTGAGTCCCGGCGAATTCACCCAGCTCACCGGGCGTGCCGGTCGTCGCGGCATCGACGTCGAGGGGCATGCGGTGATCGTGTGGTCGCCGGACATGGTCCCCGAACAGGTCGCCGGCCTGGCCGGCGCCCGCACCTTCCCGTTGCGCAGCTCCTTCGCACCCGAATACAACATGGCGGTCAACCTCATCGGACGCCTGGGCATCAACGGCTCCCGCGATCTGCTCAACCGCTCATTCGCCCAGTTCCAGGCCGACCGTTCGGTGGTCGGGCAGGCCCGCAAGGTCGACGAGATGAGGCGGCAGCTCCGCAAGCTCGACGTGGCGCTCGCCGAGGCCGCGCGGGCCCGTGGGATCGATCCGGGACCGCTGGAACCCGGCGATCGCACCCCGGCCGACGGCGCCCACGACGGCTTCCTCGGCTACATCACCCTGCGTGAGGAGATCCGGCGAACCGAACGCGACCTCAAGTTCCGACGCCGCGTCACCACCCACGACTCGATCGCCGCCGAGTTGACCTCCCTCAAACGCGGAGCGGTGATCGGTGTCCCGAGTGGGCGGCACCGCGGCCTCGCTGTGGTCCTCGAAACCGCCACCCAGCCCGCCGACCCGAAACCCCTCGTCCTCACCGAGGATGCGTGGTGTGGTCGCGTCGGCATCGGCGATTTCATCAACCCGCCGGAGGTGCTCGGGGGAATGCGGTTGCCGCGCAACGTCGACCGCCGCACCGGCCGCGGCCGGCGGGATCTGGCCGCGGCGCTGCGATCGACCGGGATCGAGATGCCGCGTGGCCGCGGAAAGAAGCGTGCGGAGGCCACCGACGACGCCGAACTGCGCCGCTTGCGACACGAACTGCGCGCGCATCCCGCCCACCGCATCGACGGTTCCGACGAACTGTTCCGGCTCGCCGAACGCCGCAACCGATTGCTCCGCGACATCGTCAGCGCCGAGCAACGGATCGGGGAGCGCACCTCGACACTCGGTGTCACCTTCGACCACATCGTCGGCGTGCTCAGCGAACTCGGCTACCTCGAGTACGACCACGGGACCGTGCGCGTCACGCCCACCGGCGAGGTGCTCGGCCGTATCTACAGTGAGAGCGACCTCGTGGTCACCGAATGCATCCGGGCGGGCATCTGGGACTCGCTCTCGCCTCCCGACCTCGCCGCGGTGGTCGCGTCGATGGTGTTCGAGTCTCGGCGTGACAGCTATTCGGGGGTGGACGCCCTGCCCGGGAATCCGGCGCTGCGTACGGCGATGATGGACACCGTCGACATCTGGCGACAGGTGAGCACCCTCGAGACCCGTCACCGGGTCGCGCCGACCCGCGAACCCGACACCGGGTTCTCCGTGGCGGTGTCCCTGTGGGTGAGCGGCCGATCGTTGACCGAGTGTCTCGCCGCCGCCGGAGAACGCGGCCATCTGCTCTCACCGGGCGACTTCGTGCGGTGGAACCGGCAGGTCGTCGACCTCCTCGAACAGATCCGACTCTGCGTCGGAGACGATTCCCCGCTGGCGCGTCCGGCCCGGTCGGCGGTGGGTTCCATCCGACGTGGCGTCGTCGCGGCCGAATTGGGGTGACCTCGCGCGTTCGGTCGTCTGACCGACACTTGTGCGCATCGGGCGTGAGTAAGTGATTGTGTGTGGTGCCTGAGGTAACGTTTCGGACAGCATCGGGCGGTGTCGCAGTGTCTGCCGACCCGGTTGAGCGAGCAGCACATCCGGTGGCCACGGCGACCGAGAAGAGGGCGGGAGACACCACACATGAGCTACCCCAACGACCCGAACGGACAGGCCGGCCAGCCACCCCATGGCGCGGGCGGTGGTCCCGAGGACGGTAAGACCGAGATCGTCCGTATCCCCGGACAGGGACAGCCACCGGCACCGGCACCGGGCGATCCCACCACGGTGCCGCCGGCGACACCCGGATTCGGCCAACCACCGGCATACGGGCAACCCGGTTTCGGACAGACCGGCCAACCGGCACCGCCGACCACCGCGACACCCACCCCGGGGCAGACGCCGCCGCCCGCATATGGCTCCGGCGGATTCGGAACGCCGCCACAGACACCGGGTGCGCCCGGACAGTACAACCCGACGCAGATGGCTCCGACGACCCCACAGCAACCCGGTGGATACGGTGCCGATCCCACTCAGCAGGCGGCCGGTCAGTACGGGCAACCCGGCACCACGCCCTACGGCACACCGGCCCAACCGGGAGCGGCGAGCAACCCATACGGTCAGCCGGCACAGCCGGGAACCTCTCCGTTCGGCGCGCCGGGCAGCGGTGGATTCGCCCCGGGACAGCCGAGCCAGCCGGGCACGGCAGGCTTCGGTCAGTTCGGCCAGCCGGGTCAGTTCTCCCAGCCAGGGCAACCGGGTCAGCCGGGCCAGCCGGGACCGTACGGCGCCTACGGGCAGCCCGATCAGTTCGGTGGGATGGCCACCGGCCAGAAGAAGGGTCCGTGGAAGATCCTCATCGGGGTGGGTGCCGCTCTCGTCGTCATCGCGATCGTCATCGTCGTCACCGGATGGTTGTGGTGGTGGCCGCGGTCGCTCGATCAGTCCGCCGCCGAGAGTGGCGTCAAGCAGGTCCTCACAGAGGATTATCAGGCCAGTGACGTCACCGGCGTCAGTTGCCCATCCGGTCAGCGCGTCGAGAAGGGCGCATCGTTTACCTGCACGGTCAAGGTCGGCGGTCAGCAGCAGAACGTGAAGGTGACCTTCCTCGACGACGACGGCAAGTACCAGGTGGCCCGGCCGACCAGCTGAGTGCCCCGATCTCGGTGACTCCTACGGTGCCTGGGTGAGCAGCCAGATCTGCGCACCCAGGCACCGTGGTGTCACAGCGCATGTCAGACGTCCCAGGCCAACGCCTTGGACAGCCGCGTGATCGACGCGCCGATGCCGAGTTCCTCGACGAGGTCGGCCAGGCGTGCCGGATCGGCCGGGGCCGTCGGTAGGTGATCGTTCCCGCTGTCGATCGTCTCCGCGTCGGTGCGCACGAAGACGACGGTGCGCGCGACCGACAGATAGTCGGCGGCGGCGACCAAGGCCTTGCGATTGCGTGGCGGCAGATCCGATGCGGGGTCGGTGACGGCCGCTTCGAGTTCGTCGAGACCACCGAACGCCGAGATGAGCTTGGCCGCGGTCTTGTCACCGATCCCCGACACGCCGGGGAGACCGTCGGACGGATCGCCGCGCAGGATCGCCATCTCCGCATACGCCGCGCCGGCCCGCTCCGGCGGAACGCCGTACTTCTCGGCCACCTCGCGCGGGCCCATCATCTCCGCCTTGGCCAGCCCACGTCCGACGTAGAGGACCCGCACCGGCACCGGGTCGTCGGTGACGACCTGCAGCAGATCCCGATCGCCGCTGACGACGATCACCGGGTCCGTGGCTTCGGCGAACGCCAGTGTGCCGATGACGTCATCGGCCTCACATCCCGGCGCGCCCGAGGTCGACAGTCCCACCGCCGCAAGCACATCGGCGATCATGTCGACCTGCGGTGTGAGGGTGTCGGGTACTTCTTCGACGTCCACGTCGGTGCCACCGGTCGCGGGGTGCGCCACCCGGTGCGCCTTGTACGACGGAATGAGGTCGGTCCGGAACGTCGGCCGCCAGTCCAGGTCCAGGCACACCACCAGCCGCGTCGGATGCTCACGGGTGACCAGATTCGCGATGGTGTCGATGAACCCGCGAACGGCGTTGACCGGGCGCCCATCCGGCGCGGTCATCTTCTCCGGCAGGGCGAAGAACGATCGAAACCACAGGCTGGCCCCGTCGAGGAGCATGAGCGATCCGGTCGGGTGAGTGTCGGCCACGCTTACCACTGTGTCATCCCGGTCCGGGCCGATCCATCCCGGTGTCACGTCCACCTGCCGGCGTTCGTCGGCGTCACACTCGGGTGAATCCCGCGTAGGCTGCCCACATGAGCACCACCGCAGCGCGTTTCGGTTCCGACGTCTATCGAGCGCGGGTGTCCCGCGCGGCCGAACTCACCGGGAAGGCAGGCCTGGATGCATTGATCGTCTCGCCGGGTCCCGACCTCCGGTACCTGGTCGGGTCGCGCGCGAACACCTTCGAGCGGCTCACCGCGTTGGTGATCCCCGCCGACGGAACGCCCCGACTCGTGGTGGCTCGTCTGGAGACCGCATCGTTGCGTGAGTCCGCGGTGGGAGACCTCGACATCGAGGTCGCCGACTGGGTCGACGGTCAGGACGCCCACGCGTTGGCGCTCGCCGGGTTGCCGTCCGCCGCCAGGATCGCGGTGTCGGACGCCATGCCCGCGCTCCATGTCATTCCGATCGCCGACCGGATCGCTGCGACACCACAACTGGCGACCGATGTGCTGCGCGAACTGCGAATGATCAAGGATGCCGACGAGATCGACGCCCTCCGTCGGGCCGGGGCGGCCATCGATCGTGTGCATGCGCAGATGGGGCAGTGGCTGCGGCCCGGGCGGACCGAACGCGCCATCGCCGCCGACATCGCGGCGGCCATCGTCGCCGAGGGGCATACCGGTGCCGAATTCGTCATCGTGGGGTCCGGACCGAATGGCGCCGACCCCCATCACGAACAGTCCGATCGCGTGGTGACGCCCGACGACATCGTCGTCATCGACATCGGTGGCCCCGTGGAACCCGGGTACAACTCGGATTCGACACGCACCTACTGCTTTTCGGAGCCTTCATCGGAGATCGCCGATGCCTACGCCGCGCTGCAGGATGCGCAGGCACTCGCGGTGGCCGCGGTACGTCCCGGTGTCACCGCGGAATCGATCGATGCGGCCGCACGGGATCGGTTGCGGGAGAGCGGACTTGCCGAGCAGTTCATCCACCGCACCGGACACGGCATCGGACTCTCGGTGCACGAGGAGCCCTACATCGTCGGCGGCAACGACCTCGAGTTGCGACCCGGGATGGCGTTCTCCGTCGAACCCGGCGTCTACTTCGCCGGCCGTTGGGGTGCGCGCATCGAGGACATCGTGGTGGTGACCGACGACGGTCACGAGGCGCTGAACACCCGGCCCCATGAACTGCAGGTGCTCTGAGTCCTCACCCCAGGAGTCTCACCCCCGGAGTCCTCACCCCAGCAGGGTGCGCGATCCCATCACCCGCTCGACGGTCACCTCGATGACCACGCGCCGCGGGTTCGGCTTCGGTTGGCGGTACCGCGCGGCGTAGCGGTTCTCCGCCTCGGCGACGCGGTCGGGCTCGCGGCGCACCCGGGCCGGACCCTCGAGGGTCAACCACCGGGGCCCGTCGACGTGGGTGAGAGCGGCGTATCCACCGCGCTCGACGTTGCGGACCTTCTGGCTGCCGTCCACGGTGATCACCCGCGCCAGTCCCGACTCCGGGTCGTAGGTGAACCCCACCGCCACCGCATGTGGCGTGCCGTCGGCACGCAGGGTGGTGATGGCGCCCAGATGTCGTTCGGTGAGAAAGGTGAGCGCCTCGGCACCCAGGTCGGACCGCGATCGTGACATGGCCTCCACGGTAGTGGGGGACTCACCACCCTCACGCCCCCACCTCACGTCGATGAAATACTCGGAACGTGACGGATGATGGTGGGCAGAACCGGACCGGCAGCGTCGTCGTCTTCGGCGGTCGCAGCGAGATCGGGGTGGCGCTGGCGGCCGAGCTCGCCCCGGGCCATCCGATTGTGCTGGCGGCACGACGCCCCGACGACCTCGACGCCGAGACGGCGACACTTCGGGCGGCCGGGGCGACGTCGGTGTCCACGATCGCCTTCGACGCCGACGACACCGACTCCCATCCGGCACTGATCGACGCGATCGTGCGCGAGCACGGCCCCATCGAGGTCGCCATCGTCGCCTTCGGCATTCTCGGTGATCAAGCCCGCGCCGAGACCGACATCACCCACGCACTGCAGATCGCCCACACCGACTACCTCGCACAGATCAGTGTGCTCACGCCGTTGGCCACCGCGCTACGGGCGCAACGCTCGGGCACCATCATCGTGTTCTCCTCGGTGGCCGGGATCCGGGTGCGCCGCGCCAACTACGTCTACGGCTCCACCAAGGCGGGACTCGACGGATTCGCCTCGGGCCTGGCCGATGCCCTGCACGGCAGCGGTGCCCGCCTGCTGCTCGTGCGCCCGGGCTTCGTGATCGGCAACATGACCGCGGACCTGATGGCCGCGGGCACCGCGCCGGCACCGTTGTCGGTGACCGCCGATCAGGTCGCGACCGCGGTGGCGCGGGCGTACCGCAAGGGCAAGGGCGAGGTGTGGGTTCCGTGGGCTCTGCGGCCACTGTTCGCCGGGATGCGGATGTTGCCACGAGCGATCTGGCGACGACTTCCGCGATGACCCCGACACCAGAAACCCCAGCACCCGAAGCCGCTCGCGCCGACGGACCGCATTTCGTCGTGGTCGGGATCGGCGCCGACGGGTGGGACGGTCTCACCCCGCCCGCCCGTCGCGCCTTGGAGTCGGCGACCGTCATCCACGGCTCCCGCCGTCAACTCGACATGCTCGACGGACCGGCCGGCCGACGTGTCCCGTGGACCTCGCCCATGTCCGAACACCTTGCCGCGCTCCTCGATTCGACCACCGCTACCGCGGGGTCGTCGACGGTCCACGTCCTCGCCAGCGGTGATCCCATGTTCCACGGCATCGGATCCACCATCGTCGGTGCCGTCGGCGCCCATCGCGTCACCGTCATACCGCAGGTGTCGAGCGCGTCGTTGGCCTGCGCCCGACTCGGGTGGGATCTGGCCCGGACCGTCATCGTCAGCGCGGTCACCGCCGATCCGGAGATCGTGCTCACCGAGATCACCGACGGCCGTCGGCTGCTGGTATTGAGCCGGGACGCCGCCACCCCCGCGCGTGTCGCCGACATGCTGGCCGACAACGGATTCGGCGCCTCGGGCATGGTCGTGCTCGAACAGCTCGGCGGCCCGGCCGAACGCGTCACCTCGGGTACCGTCGACGGCTGGGACCGCGCCGCGATCGTGGACGCTCTCAACATCATTGCGCTCGCCTGTGTGGGGCCGCACCGCTCGACGCTGCCCGGTCGCGCCGACGACGCCTTCGATCACGACGGTCAGATCACCAAGTCCGCGGTCCGCGCACTCACCGTCTGCGCTCTGGCCCCCTCGGCGCGACAGGTGTTGTGGGACATCGGTTCCGGATCGGGGAGCGTCGGCATCGAATGGCTGCGGGCCGCTCCCGGGGTGCGGGTGGTGGCGTTCGAGAAGGATCCGGACCGCGCCGAACGCATCGCGGCCAACGCCCGACACCACGGCGTCGCCGAGCGGGTCGACATCCGCGGCGCCGCACCGGACGCACTGCGTACCGCCGCACCGCCGGACGCGGTGTTCATCGGCGGTGGACTCACCCGCGACATCCTCGAATCCGCTTGGGCGGCACTACCTCCGGGTGGTCGTCTGGTCGTCAACGCGGTGACCATCGAGAATCAGACCCTGATGATCGACTGGCACCGCGACCATCCCGGCGTCCTGCGCCGGATCGGCATCGAGACGGCCGCGCCGCTGGGTGGTTTCTCCGCGTGGCGCCCGGCGTTGCCGATCGTCCAGTGGTTCGGTGACACACCCGCCGGGCAGGGGAGCCGATGACCGTCTACCTCATCGGTGCCGGCCCCGGTGCCGCCGACCTGATCACCCTGCGCGGGGCGCGCATCCTCGGGCGGTGTCAGACGGCACTGGTGGCCGGGTCCCTCGTCCCGGACGAGATCCTGGGACTCTGCGCACCCGACGCCCACATCATCGACACCGCGCGTATGCCGTTGCCGAAGATCATCTCCCACATCTCCGACGCCCACGCCGCCGGACATGACGTCGCGCGTGTGCACTCCGGGGATCTGTCGCTGTACTCGGCGGTCACCGAGCAGGTCCGACACATTCGTGCGCTGGGCATCGCCGTCGAGTGGGTGCCCGGCGTACCGGCCTTCGCCGCCGCCGCCGCGGCCCTCGAGAACGAACTCACCATTCCCGGTGTCGGACAAAGCCTCTTGATCACCCGGGTGTCGACCCTGTCGACCGACATGCCCACCGGGGAGGACCTCGCCACCCTCGCCGCGACGGGCGTGACCCTGGCGCTGCACCTCGCCGCGCATCAGGCCGAGCAGATCACCGCCGAGTTGACGCCGCACTACGGAGCCGACTGTCCCACCGCGGTGGTCGCCTTCGCCTCGCGACCCGAACAGCAGGTCATCCGGTGCGCGCTGTCCGAACTGCCCGGGGCGCTGGCGGCCAACGCGATTCGACGCACCGCCGTCATCTTCGTCGGAGCGGTTCTCGGCGCGGCCGACAGCCCGGACCGCCTCGACAGCTACCTGTACTCGACGGCGCGGATGACGAAGCTGCGCGCCGACGCCGACGGAGCGGACCCGCACCCATGAACGGTCGACACCCATGAACGGGCGACGCCGCGTGCTGATTCTCGGGGGAACCGCCGAGGCCCGGGCGCTGGCACGTGTTCTCGACGACGGCCCCCACGACGTCATCAGTTCGCTTGCCGGGCGGGTATCCAATCCCCGCCTACCCGTCGGAGAGGTCCGCATCGGCGGCTTCGGCGGCGCCGAGGGTCTGCGGGAGTGGTTGCGCGACAACCGCATCGGTGCGGTGGTGGACGCCACCCATCCGTTCGCGGCCACCATCACCACCAACGCCGCGACGGCCTGCGCCGAGGCGCGCGTCCCGCTGCTGCGGTTGCGTCGTCGCGCGTGGTTGCCCGGACCCGACGACGTCTGGCGGATGGTTCCGACGATCGGGGCGGCCGCACGCGCCATGGAACACGGTCCGCGCCGGATTCTGCTGACCACCGGACGACAGGATGTCTCGGCGTTCGCCCAGATCTCCTCCGCCTGGTTCGCGATCCGCGTCGTCGACCCCCCGACCGGCGCGGTACCACCGCATCACGAGATCCTGCGCTCGCGTGGCCCGTACCACCTCGACGGCGAACTGGCCCTGATGCGCGAGCACCGCATCGACACGCTGGTCACCAAGAACAGCGGGGGAGAGCTCACCCGACCGAAACTCGACGCCGCACGCATGCTGGGTGTCGGCGTGGTGATGGTGGATCGTCCCGGCGAACCGGCCGACACACCGGTCACCGACGATGTCGCGACCGCGGGCCAATGGGTGGCCGATCAGTTGCCGGCCGAGTGATTCAGACCCCGATCACCGCGTCGATCCGCCGCGTGGATGGTCGCGCGGGGTGAAGACCAGATCCCCGGCGGCCCGCGAGGCCACCGTCGTCGCCGACGACCCGATCATCACCAGGGTGCGCATGTCGACGATGGCCGGGTCGAAAGCGGCCACGGTGGTCACGGTGAGCGACTGCTGGGGCCCGCCGACGTCACGCCCGAGGATGATCACCCGATCACCCGGGACCGCCTCGGCCAGAATCTCTTTGAGTGCCGCCACCTGCCAGTGGCGGCTCGCCGAACCGGGGTTGTAGATCGCGATCACCAGATCGGCGGCCAGCGCGTGCCGGATCCGTTCGACGATCACATCCCACGGCTTGAGCCGATCCGACAGCGAGATCACCGCGAAATCGTGACCGAGGGGAGCACCCACGGCCGCGGCGACCGCCGATGCCGCCGTCACCCCGGGCACCACCCGCACCGCCACGTCCGCCCAGCGTGGGTCCGCGGCGACCTCCGCGACGGCCGTCGCCATCGCGAACACCCCGGGGTCGCCGGACGAGATTACCGCGACGCGGGCCCCGCGCGACGCGAGATCGAGTGCGAATTCCGCTCTTTCGGCCTCCACCCGATTGTCCGAGGAGTGCACGCGCTGACCGGGCCGCGCCGAGACGCGGGCGAGGTAGGTCTTGTACCCGACGAGGTCGGTGGCCGCCGCCAACTCGCGGGTGACCTCGGGGGTGGTCCAGTCGTCGGCACCCGGACCCAACCCGACGACCACCACCTCACCACGCACCTGCCCGGCGACGTCGGCGCGTGGATTGTTGGTGCGGCCGGGGACCACGATCATCGAGAAGTAGGGCACCGCAGCCGGATCCACGTCCGCGGCTGGAGCCACCTTCTGCACCGACGTCGATGCCCGCTCGACGTACCAGGCCTCGTCGAGCCGGTCGGCCGCGGCGAGGGCCTCGCGCACCCGGGTGAACGTCCGGCCCAGTTTCATCACCACGAAGGCATCGGCGCGACAGAACAATTCGCGCATCCGCGGCACCGGCAGGGTGCCGGGCACCACGGTGAGTGTCTCCTCACCCTCGACGAGCGGGATCTCGGTGGCCGCCGACGCCGCGCTGACCGACGTGACCCCGGGGATGATCTCGGTGGGGAAGCGGTCGGCGAGTCGTTTGTGCATGTGCATGTACGAGCTGAAGAACAGGGGATCGCCCTCGGCCAGCAGCGCCACGTCACGCCCGGCGCTCAGGTGGGTCGCCAGCACTTCGGCGCTCTCGCTGTAGAAGTCGTCGAGTGCGCCACGGTACCCACGGGGATGGTCGGCCGTCTCGGTGGTCACCGGATACATCAGGCGCTCTTCGATCTGCCCGTCCCGCAGGTACGGTTCGGCCACCGATCGCGCGATGCTGCGGCCATGGCGCGCACAGTGGTAGGCGACGACGTCGGCGCTCTCGATGACGCGGGCGGCCTTGACCGTCACCAGGTCGCTGTCGCCGGGGCCGAGGCCCACACCCCAGAGCGTGCCGACTCCCGGCGCTGCCGACACCCTCACTCCTCCGGCGTGGCCAGGGCGTTGACGGCCGCGGCGGTGATCGCCGATCCGCCGCGGCGGCCGGTGACGGTGATGAACTCGAGGTCGGTGCGGGCGGCGAGTTCGGCGCACGATTCGGCCGCTCCGACGAAGCCCACCGGCGCCCCCACGACGGCCGCCGGCCGCGGCGCCCCGGCGTCGATCATCTCCAACAACGCGAACAGCGCCGTCGGCGCATTCCCGATCGCCACCACCGATCCTTCGAGTCGATCTCCCCAGAGTTCCAGCGCGGCAGCGGTTCTCGTGGTTTGCATCCGTTCGGCGAGTGCGGCGACCCGCGGATCCTTCAGGTGACAGATCACCTCGTTGTCGGCCGGCAGACGCCGTCGGGTGATCCCGGAGGCGACCATCGTCGCGTCGCACAAAATCGGTGCACCGGACCGCAGCGCGCCGCGGGCGGCACTCACCACGCCCGGGGTGGCCACGACGTCACCGGCGAGGTCGGTCTGCCCGCAGGAATGGATCATCCGGACGACGACGGTACCCACGTCCGGCGCGAACGCCGACAGGTCGGATTCCTCGCGGATCATCGCGAACGATCGCCGATAGATCGCGGCACCGTCGCGCAGATAGTCAGTCATGGTGGGACAAGCCTAGCGGGCGCTGCGCACGTATCCGTCCGGCCCGGCCTCCACCCGCAGATGCGGTCCGGCGGGCGACCCGCATCCACGCGCGCAGCCCACCCAATGCTGCCGGTCGGTGATCTCGGCACCGGAGGCGATGTGCGCGATCAGGTCGGCGCGTACCGGGGCGTGGGCGTTGGCACAGCCGGGCGCCCCGACACAGCAACTCACCCGGGCCCACGGCGAGGCGGCGTCGAAGATCAAGCCCATCGGTGCCAGAACCCGCACCACGGTCTCGGCGACGCCCTCGGTGAGATCGCAGATCAGGATCTCCCGGTTCGGCGTCACGACGATGGGGGCGCCAATGGCGGACAGGAACTCCGCCAACCGCGCCGGCACTCGCGCCGCCTCGACGACGGCACCGAGCAGCACCCGATCGTCGTCCTGGGTGAACCATCCGACGATCGGCGCGATCGTCTCGGCCGGTCCGACCGGCTCGGCGTCGTCGGCCGCCCCGGCCGGTGGCGTCAGCCGTGCGGCCGCCGCCGTCAGCAACCGCGCGCGCGAGGTGTCGTCGAGGTCACGGACACGCCACGCGCCACGCGGCCCGGCGATCTCCACCATGTCGGTCGCCACGGCCACGAGGGCGGGCGCGACGTCGGCCGAGTCGGCCACCGACCCGACGCCCGTCCCGTCGATCATGATGTCGGTACGGCCGTCGGCACGCACCACGGCACACACGTCGGGACGTCGGGCGAGAATGTCACCGCGACCGTCGTCGACGCCGAAGAGGAAACGTCCCGACAGCGATGTCAGCGCGGCCTCGGCGCGCAGCGCCAGGTCGAGGGCGACCGCCACCTCACGAACGGCGGCCCGACCACCGATCCGACCGGTCAGGGCACTGACCTCGATGTTGCGAATCTTCTCGTGGGTGGTGCTGGGGACGAGGTCGGCGGCGATCAGGGCGTCGGCGACGGCCGCCACGTCGGTGATCCCGCGCAACTGGACGTTGGCGCGGCCGGTCAACTCGATGAAACCGTCGCCGTGGTCGGCGGCGACCCGGGCGAGGGCACCCATCGCCGACGGCTTCAGCGATCCGCCGACCAGCCGGATGCGCGCCAGCGCACCGTCGGCCGCGGGATGGGGGTCGAAGACACCCGGGCAGCGGTCGTGGGCGGGGCGTTGGTCGTGGCCGGTCACACCGTCGAGGGTAGTCGCGGACACGAGTGTGTCTCCTCGTCGCGGACACGAGTGTGTCCCCTCGCCGCGGCGTCGACGTGGGTGTTCCGGCGCCGGAGGGCTCGACTAGGCTTTCGGGCACACCCAGTGCGGCAGAAGCCGGTGCGATTCCGGCGCGGTCGCGCCACTGTGTCGGGCCGACGACGCCCACAAGCCAGACCTGCGACTGGGTGCCCCGACCGTCGTGACCGGGCGCGCAACCCCGGTGAGGAGTGCACCATGATCCTGCTGCTGTCGACCTCCGACACCGACCTCATCACCGCGCATGCCAGTGGTGCCGACTACCGGGTGGCCAACCCGTCGCGTCTGCTGGTCGACGAGGTCGGTGACATGGTCGCCGCCGCCGACCTCACCGTCGTCCGCATCCTCGGCGGCCGTCGGGCATGGGAGGAGGGGCTCGATGCGGTTCTGGCGGTGGGTTCCCCGGTGGTCGTGCTCTCCGGTGAGCAGCAACCCGACCCCGACCTGATGGCCCTCTCGACGGTACCGGCGGGTGTCGCGCAGGAGGCCCACAATTACCTCGCCGCGGGTGGCGTGCCCAATCTGGTCAATCTGTACAACTTCCTGTCCGACACCGTTCTGCTCACCGGCCTCGGATTCGAACCGACGGTGCAGACCCCGCCGTGGGGTGTGCTCGAGCGTGCCGCCGCCGACAACGACGGTCCGACGATCGCGGTGCTCTACTACCGTGCGCAACACCTCGCGGGCAACACCCGCTACATCGACGCACTGTGCCGGGCGATCGAGGCGAAGGGCGCACGCGCACTGCCGGTCTTCTGCGCGTCGCTGCGCACCGCACCCGACGACCTCATCGAGCTCCTCGGCACCGCCGACGCGCTGGTGGTGACGGTCCTCGCGGCCGGCGGGGCCACCCCGGCGACCGCCTCGGCCGGCGGCGACGACGAGGCGTGGAATATCGAACGCCTTGCGGCACTCGACATCCCGATCCTGCAGGGCCTGTGCCTGACCGGTCCGCGGGCGGACTGGGAGGCCAACGACGACGGTCTGTCACCACTGGACGTGGCCACCCAGGTGGCGGTTCCCGAGTTCGACGGACGCATCATCACGGTTCCCTTCTCGTTCAAGGAGTTCGACGAGAACGGGCTGCCCACCTACGCGCCCGACGACGAACGGTGCGCGCGGGTCGCCGGAATCGCCGTGGCGCACGCCCGGTTACGGCACACCGCCCCTCCACAGCGTCGTATCGCGATCATGCTGTCGGCGTATCCCACCAAGCACGCCCGCATCGGCAACGCCGTGGGGCTCGACACCCCGCGCAGCCTGCTGCGCCTGCTGTCGGCGATGCGCACCGCCGGTTACGACACCGGCCCGGCGACCGGTGACGGTGCGATTCCCGGCCTCGCCGAGGACGATTCGGATGCACTGATCCACGCGATCATCGCCGCCGGCGGGCAGGATCCGGACTGGCTGACCGAGGAAGCCTTATCCGCCAATCCGATTCGGGTGTCGGCGGCCGATTACACGCGGTGGTTCGCCACCCTTCCCGACGGTTTGCGGGAGTCGGTGATCGCCCACTGGGGACCTCCGCCGGGTGACCTGTTCGTCGACCGCGCGACCAACCCCGACGGTGACATCGTCGTGGCCGCACTGTGTTTCGGCAACATCGCGATCCTGGTACAGCCGCCGCGCGGGTTCGGCGAGAACCCGGTGGCCATCTACCATGATCCGGATCTCCCGCCGTCACATCACTACCTGGCCTCCTATCGCTGGGTGGCCGGCCGGGGCGAGAATCCCTCGGACATCCCGGGTTTCGGTGCGGACGCGGTCGTCCACGTCGGTAAGCACGGCAACCTCGAGTGGCTGCCCGGCAAGACGCTCGGCATGTCGGCGGACTGCGGCACCGACGCGGCCCTCGGTGATCTGCCGCTGGTGTACCCGTTCCTGGTCAACGATCCGGGGGAGGGGACGCAGGCCAAACGCCGCGCCCACGCGGTTCTCGTCGATCACCTCATCCCGCCGATGGCGCGCGCCGAAAGCTACGGCGACATCGCCCGGCTCGAGCAACTCCTCGACGAGCACGCCAACATCTCCACCCTCGACCCGGCGAAGCTGCCCGCGATCCGCCAGCAGATCTGGACGCTGCTGACCGCGGCCAAGATGGATCACGATCTCGGTCTGTCCGAACGCCCCGACGAGGACGTCTTCGACGACATGCTGTTGCACGTCGACGGCTGGCTGTGCGAGATCAAGGACGTGCAGATCCGCGACGGCCTGCACGTCCTCGGCGAGCCGCCCGTCGACGACGCCGAGGTCGATCTCGTCCTGGCGATGCTGCGGGCCCGGCAACTGTGGGGCGGCAGCGCCGCGCTGCCCGGCCTCCGCGAGGCACTCGGCCTCACCGAGGGCAGCGGCGAGGCCGCCCGCGGCGAGGTCGACGAGATCGAACACCTCGCCCGCGGGCTGGTGCAGACGTGCGCGAAGGACGACTGGTCGGCCGCTGCCGTGGCGGCCGCGGCCGACGGTCACCCGCAGGCCGTCGCCGACATCCTCACCTTCGCCGCCACCGAGGTGGTGCCCCGCCTACGCCAGACCACCCGCGAGATCCCCCGGGTCCTGCACGCCCTCGACGGCGGTTTCATCCCGGCCGGACCCAGTGGATCCCCGCTGCGCGGACTGATCAACGTGCTGCCCACCGGCCGCAACTTCTACTCGGTCGACCCGAAGGCGGTGCCGTCGCGACTGGCGTGGGAGACCGGCCGGGCGATGGCCGACTCACTGCTCGAGCGCTATCGCACCGACCACGGTGAATTCCCGGCATCCGTCGGATTGTCGGCGTGGGGGACCAGCGCGATGCGCACCTCCGGCGACGACATCGCCGAGATCCTCGCCCTGCTCGGGGTGATGCCGGTCTGGGATGACGCCTCCCGACGGGTGTCGACACTCGAACTCATCCCCCTCGCCGAACTCGGCCGACCCCGCATCGACGTCACCGTGCGGATCTCCGGATTCTTCCGCGATGCCTTCCCGCACGTCGTGACGATGCTCGACGACGCGGTCGCCCTCGCCGCCGGCGCCGACGAATCCGACGAGGACAACTTCGTCGCCGCCCACGCGCGTGCCGCGCTCGCCGAACACGGCGACCGACGTCGGGCCACCACGCGCATCTTCGGCTCCAAACCGGGCACCTACGGCGCCGGCCTGTTGCAGCTCATCGATTCCCGCGACTGGCGCACCGACGAGGACCTGGCCCGCGTCTACACCGAGTGGGGCGGCTACGCCTATGGCCGTGACCTCGACGGTGTCGCCGCCGTCGAGGACATGCGCGGCGCGTATCGACGGATCGCGGTGGCCGCGAAGAACACCGACACCCGCGAGCACGACATCGCCGACTCCGACGACTACTTCCAGTATCACGGCGGCATGGTCGCCACGGTGCGCGCGCTCACCGGACGCTCACCGGAGGCCTACATCGGCGACTCCACCCGACCCGACGCCGTGCGCACCCGCACGCTGTCGGAGGAGACCAGCCGCGTGTTCCGTGCCCGCGTGGTCAATCCGCGGTGGATCTCGGCGATGCAGCGGCACGGATACAAGGGCGCCTTCGAGATGGCGGCCACCGTCGACTACCTCTTCGGTTACGACGCCACCACCGACGTCGTCGCCGACTGGATGTACGAGAAGCTCACCGAGTCCTACGTCCTCGACGAGACCAATCAGCAGTTCATGCAGGAGTCGAACCCGTGGGCCCTGCACGGCATCGCCGAACGACTCCTCGAGGCGGTGGAACGCCGGATGTGGCAGGAGCCGCCCGCCGAGATGCTCGCCGATCTGCGCGCGGTGTACCTGCAGACCGAGGGGGACATCGAGGGACGCGGGGACGACTGACGCGGGGACGACTGGGCCGGCGGCGCGAGTCGGCGGTGACGACAGGGCCGGCAGGTCTCAGCGACTTCCCAGGGACCGCTGCGGTCAGCGCGGAGCAAAATCGGACGCTCGTTCGTTGCATCGGGTAGACCGTCACCGAAAGGCCGTCACCGAAAGGCACCGCCATGCGACTCGCATACGTACTCATCTACCTCGCCGTGGAGATCGGCGTCTTCGTCGCGTTGACGATGACCCTGGGCTTCGGCTGGGCGGTGCTGATCACGATCGCCGCGGCCGTCCTGGGATTCGTGATGCTGCGGTGGCAGGGCGCCAAGGTGTTCGGCGAGTTGCGCCGCGCATCCCGCAACGAGGTCGACGCGCGCGCCCCGCTGGCCGACACCGCGATGCTCGCCGGATCCACATTCCTGCTGGTCATCCCCGGCGTGGTGTCCACGCTGCTCGGCATGCTGCTGCTGGCACCGCCGACTCGACGCCTGATCCGGCCCGCGGTGACCGCCTTCGGTGCCCGCCGCATGGTCGTCGCGATGGACCGCGCGGGGGTGTATGCCACCACCGGCTTCCGGCGCGGCACGGTCATCGACGGAACCGTCGTCGACGGTGACGTGGTCTCGGCCGACACCGGCGCGTGGACCCCGGGTGAACGTCAGTTGCCGCGGGGCCACTGACGGACCGGACACGCGCTCAGGGCACACTGGACCACCGTGTCTACCGAACTGTTGCTGGGCGGGGCCGTCTACTCCTCGAGCGTCCCGGACGCGACGGCACTCGCCGTCACCGACGGGATCGTCACCTGGGTCGGATCCGACGCCGTCGGCCGTTCGCTGCATCCCGACGCACACGTCACCGACCTGCGCGGCCGCTTCGTCGCGCCGGCGTTCGTCGACTCCCATGTGCATCTGACCTCCACCGGCCTGGCCCTCGACGGTCTGACACTCGGCGAGGCCACTCACCGCTCCGACGCACTCGCCCGCATCCGCGCCGCCGCCACCGACACCGCCGAGGGAGACCTCATCTGGGGTCTGGGCTGGGATGACTCCGGCTGGACCGGCACCGACCCCGACGAACGCCGGGTACCCACCACCGCGGAGATCGACGCGGTCGTCGGGCACCGACCGTGTTACCTCGCGCGGGTCGACGAACACTCGGCCGTCGCGTCGACGGCACTGCGCCGACTCGTCCCGGACCTGGCCGCCGCCGACGGGTTCCATCCCGATGAGCCTCTGGTCGCACACGCCCATCACCTGGTGCGGGCCGCCGCACGCACCCTGATCACACCCGAGATGCGCGCACGACTGCAGCGCCGGGCGCTCGACGAGGCCGCCGCGGCGGGGGTCGTGTCGGTGCACGAGAACGGCGGCCCGGAGATCGCCGGACTCGATGATTTCCTGGCGCTCGGCGAACTCGACCATCCCGTCGACGTGCGCCGGTACTGGGGCCAGGCGGCCGAGAGTGCCGAGCACGCCACCGAACTGATGTCCATCACCCGGGCACACGGTCTCGGCGGTGATCTGTTCGTCGACGGAGCCCTCGGCTCGCATACCGCGTGGCTGTCCGCGCCGTACGCCGACGCACCCGAACTCGGCGGCATCGCCTACCTCGACCCCGAGGTGGTCCGCGCCCACATCCACTCCTGCACCGTCGCCCGGGTTCAGGCCGGTTTCCACGTCATCGGTGACGCGGCCGCCAAGGCGGTGGTGGCGGGGTTCGCCGCGGTCGCCGACGACCTCGGCACCCCGGCGGTGGCGCGGTGCGCGCACCGCATCGAACACGCCGAGATGCTCGACGCCGACGACGCCGCGGTGCTGGCCCGGTGCGGGGTGGTGGCCGGCATGCAACCCCTGTTCGACGCCGAATGGGCGGGGCCCGGACAGTTGTACGCCCAACGTCTCGGCGACGCACGTGCCGCGACCCTCAACGATTTCGCGATGCTCGCCAAGACCGGTGTCGCCCTGTCATTTTCGTCGGACAGCCCGGTCACCCCGATCACCCCGTGGGCGACGGTGCGGGCCGCGGTCCATCCGCATCGCGCCGAGCATGCGGTGTCCGCGCGCGCGGCCTTCGCCGCCGCGACGCGGGGTGGCTGGCGGGCCGGGGGCACCCATGACGGCCTGACCGGCACCCTGGAACCGGGCGCCCCGGCACATTACGCGATCTGGGACGTCGACGAGCTCGTGGTGGTCGGTTCGCACGCCGGCGTCCAGCGATGGTCGACCGACCCGCGATCCCGGGTCCCGGCACTGCCCGATGTGTCCGCCGATGCGCGACTGCCACATTGCGTGCGCACCGTCCGCGACGGCCACGACGTCTACGTCGGGGACGATTGGTGACGCCGGGGCCCGGTTCCGCACCCGAGGACACCGCCGCACACGATGCACGGGTGGCGGGCGACTCCGGGGACGACAACTCCGGCCACGACGGCTCCCACCACGACAACTCCGGCCACGACGACGTCGTCACCGCCGCCGGAACCGGCCGGATCCGATGGTGGCCGCGCAGTGAGCGATGGTCGCCGCGCACCCGCCGATGGGTCACCTGGGGTGCGCGGACCGCCGGGGCCGCGGTTGCGGGCCTCGCCATGGCGGCGGCATTCCCGCCCCGCGACTGGTGGTTCATGGCGGTCCTCTCGCTCGGACTGCTGTATGCGCTCCTCACCGAAGGGCCGGCCGCCGGGAGCGAGGTGCGGGTGCGGGTACGTACCGGCGCATGGATCGGATTCGTGTTCGGCCTGGGTTTCTTCGTCCCCCTCTTGCCCTGGATCGGGGTGTATGTCGGCCCGGTGCCGTGGCTCGCACTGGCGGCCGCCCTGGCCGGTTATCTCGCGGTCTTCGGTGTGTGTGCCACGCTGACCACCCGTCTGCCGGTCCCGCCGATCTGGTTCGCACTGTCCTGGGTGCTCGTCGAGTTCTTGCGTTCGTCCTTTCCCTTCGGCGGATTTCCCTGGGGCCGAGCCGCTTTCAGTCAGGTCGACGGCCCACTGCTGCCGCTCGCCTCGGTGCTCGGCGCCCCCGGCGTGTCCGGGGCGGTGGCCCTGTTCGGCGCGAGCGTCGCCTGGGTGGTGCAGCTGACCATTCAGCAGGGCCGGGCCCCGGGCGCATGCCCCGACTCGGTGTTGCGCACGGCGGTGCTGGCGGTGGTACTGGCACTGCTGGCACCGGTGTCGGCGATCGCCCTGACTCCCGACACCGTCGATCGCAATGTCGCCGGGTCGTCGGCGCAGATCGCCGCCATCCAGGGCAACGTCCCCCGCCTGGGTCTGGATTTCAATGCCCAGCGACGCGCCGTCCTGGACAACCATGTCCGCGAGACGTACGCCCTGGCCGCGGCCATCCGGACCGGACACGCCGAACAACCCGCATTCGTGGCCTGGCCGGAGAACGCCTCCGACATCGATCCGCTCGCCAACCCCGATGCCGCCGCCGAGATCACCGCGGCGTCCGAGGCGGTGGGTGCGCCCATCCTGGTCGGCACACTGATCCGGGGCGAGGACGGCCGACCCACCAACACCGTCCTGGTGTGGGACGGGGCGCGGGGACCCGTCGACCGCTACGACAAGCACATCATCCAGCCGTTCGGCGAGTACCTTCCATGGCGCCCGTTCTTCCGGAAGTTCTCCTCCTATGCCGACATGGCGGGCAACTTCCGGGCCGGGTCGGGCCCGTCGGTGGTGTCGGTTCCGGTGCAGTCGGGTCAGGTGACCGTCGGGATCGCGACCTGCTGGGAGGTGGCCTTCGACCGCGCCGCACGTCATGCGGTCCGCGACGGCGCGCAGATCCTCTACGTCCCCACCAACAACGCGACCTTCGGACGCACCGACATGACGTATCAGCAGTTGGCGATGTCGCAGTTCCGTGCGGTCGAACACGGACGGGCCGTGATCGTCGCCGCGACCAGCGGCGTCAGCGCGTTGATCGAACCGGATGGGACGATCACCGCCGAATCCGGCATCTTCGAGGCCGCGATCCTGCAGAATCGCATGCCGTTGAGTTCCGACGAGACGATCGCGACTCGCCTGGGACCATGGCCGGAACGGCTCGCGGTGATCATCGCCGTGGTGTCGCTTTTGGCCGCGCTGGCTTTGCGTACTAGGTTCACACAGAGATTTTCCGCCGCCGCACGTGGCGGGGAGCACCGACCACTCGGAGGAGTTCGCCGTTGACGAACAGTGACCCATCACCTGTTGGGGGAGTCGGGCGTACCCCACTCGTGGCCGCCGACGGCGGTGGCGCACTGGTGGTGATCCCGACCTACAACGAGCGCGACAACCTGCCGATCATCGTCGGCCGGCTGCAATCCACGCTGAGCGGCGTCCACATCCTCATCGTCGACGATTCCAGCCCGGACGGCACCGGCGAGGTGGCCGACGAGCTCGCCGCCGCAGACGATGCCGGACGCATCCACGTGATGCACCGCGTCGACAAGGACGGCCTCGGAAAGGCCTACCTGGCCGGATTCGCGTGGGGCCTGGCACGTGACTACGAGGTCATCATCGAGATGGACGCCGACGGCAGCCACGCACCCGAACAGCTGCCCGCGCTCCTCGCCGCCATCAACGACGGCGCCGACCTGGTGATCGGCTCGCGGTACGTACGCGGTGGCAAGCTGGTCAACTGGCCCCGGCGGCGCGAGATCCTCTCCCGCGGCGCCAACACCTACGCCCGTCTGGCGCTGGGCGCCGGCATCCACGACATCACCGCCGGATATCGCGCCTATCGTTGTGCCGCACTCGACAAGATCAGCCTCGACACCGTCGAATCGGCGGGCTACTGCTTCCAGATCGACCTGGCCTGGCGAACCATCCAGGCGGGATTCGACGTCCGTGAGGTACCCATCACCTTCACCGAACGCGAAATCGGCCAATCCAAGATGAGTGGCGGCGTGATGTCGGAGGCGTTCATCAAGGTGCTGCGCTGGGGCGCCGAGGCCCGCATGGCCCAACTCGGTATCCGTCGCTGAGCAGACCGCACAAACGACACGGCCGGGGAGTGAAGACTCCACCCGGCCGTGTCGTTCGGCGTACTCGCCGTCAGTGATTCACACCGTTAGTTGGTCACACCGCGACGCCGCTGCTTGAGCAGCTCCAGACGCTCGTTGAGGAGCACCTCGAGCTCCTCTTCGCTGCGCCGTTCGAGCAGCATGTCCCAGTGCGTACGCGGCGGCTTGGCCTTTTTCTCTTCGGGCTCGGCGCCCTCGAGAATGGTGCCCTCCATGCCGTTCTTGCACGGCCACTTCGACGGCACCTCGGCATCGTCGGCGAAGGGAACGTCAAAGATCTCACCGTTGTCGGTGCGGTACTGAACGATACGCCGCGGCGCAAGATCGTGATCACGATCGGTTTCGTAGCTCACCGCACCGAGGCGGCTACCCCGAAGTACTCGATCTGCCATTTCCTACTGCTTTCCTCTCGGCTTCGCGTCCTGGCCGGAATGAGCCGACCACAACCAGCTGAACAGATCCATTCTACTCTTCTCGGTGGCCGTACAGATCAACCACAACTCATGTCGGCCCCGGCCGACACCGGCGCCCGCCGCAGATCGTGTCCGTGGAGAGACCGATCGGGTACGGTCTGACCCGTGGATGCGACCCGGTCCCGGCGGACCTATGCCTGCGCATGGTGCGGTTCGGCGGTGGCCGATTCCGACATGGGGCGTCGCCGCAAGTACTGCAAACGTTCTTGCCGTCAACGCGCCTACGAACAACGCGCCCTGGTGGCCGGAACTTCCATCCCTGACGATGCGGTGATCCTGACCCCGCTCGACGTCGCCGATTTCGGCGATCGCATGTTCGCCCTGCGGTGTGCCGCCGAGGATCTGGCGACCGCGGTGGCCGAGGCGGCCGATTCCGAGACCCTCTCCGGGCTCGCGGAGGGTCTGCTGGAACTGGCCCGCGACGCGGAACGGCTGCGGTGAGCGACCCCACACCGCAAGACCGGGATTCCGGCCCGGATTCCGACGCGCCGGCCCGCCCACCCACGCGGCGTGCCGCGGACCTGCTCGCCCGCACCGACGCCAACCCGACCGCGGTCCGCGCGATCCGCGCGCTGCGTAGCCTGTTGCCCGACGCGACGCCGGCGATCTCGACGGCGCGGACCTCCGACCGGGTGGCCCGTCTCATCGGTCAGTCGCGTCCCGAGCAGCCCAGCGCCTCCCGCGAACTCGGTCTGACCGCGGTGCAGGCCTGGCAGTCGTTGACCCGACGCCGACACGCCCAGGATGGTCCGGTCACCGCCACCATCCTGTTCACCGATCTCGTCGCATTCTCCACCTGGGCACTGGCCGCGGGAGACGACGAGGTACTGCGCCTGCTCGCCGCGGTCAACACGGCCACCGACGAGGTCATCGGCCGTCGCGGCGGGCGCATCGTGAAGAACCTCGGCGACGGCGTGATGGCGATCTTCGCCGATCCCGACGACGCCATCGCGGCCGCCCACGAGGTGATCGGGGCGGTGTCCGCGCTCACCGTCGACGGATACCGGCCGCAGTTGCGGGCCGGTCTGCACACCGGCAATCCGCGGGCGGTCGGCGACGATTTCCTCGGCGTGGACGTCAACATCGCCGCGCGGGTGGCCGCCGCGGCCGGCGCCGGGGAACTGTTGATCAGCGATGCGACGCTCGCACTCGTCGATCCCGCGCGATACTCGGTGCGGCGTCGACGCCGGTTCAAGGCCAAGGGCGTTCCGCGGGAACTGACGGTGGTCTCGGTCGTGCCGCGCTACGACGGCTGAGCACGCCCGATCCGGACATCGACCGGACCTCGACACCCGCCCACGGAATGTCCAGTGCGACACGGTGTCTCGTTCACCGGATCCCGGGTGCGGACACGTTAACCTCGTCGATGCGCAAATGACTGTGCAGCGTCACCGTGGCGGTGTACAAAGGACGTCAACGCGCACACCGACCCACACGTGGCCAAGCAACGGCCATCGTGGCTCGAGTGCGGTTCACCACACTTCCAGGGCTGGGCGGCACCATGACGATGAGCACCGACAAACAACAGAAGATGGTCGACTTCGAGACCAGCTGGTACTCGCTGGGCGGCGGATCGTCGCGCGAGATCAGCGAGCAGTTCGGGCTGTCGGATCGCGACTTCTTCTCCGAGGTCAACCGCCTGGTCGATGCGGCCCCGCCGGCTCAGTTGAGCAACTCCGAGCTGCGGCGCATGCGTGAGGTGATCCGTCGCCGCCTGTGGATGGCTCGCTGAGACAGCGGAATACCGGATCTGAGTCCACAACCATGATCAACCGATGGCCATGATCAACCGATGGCGCGGACTCCGGGATCCCGGTGCACACTGATACCCGATGCCTGGTTTCTCCGACGACGATCTCGAGGAGTTCTATCGCCGTGTCGAGGCGCGCACCGATCTCACTCCGCCGCGCCGACGACGAGTGGCACGACCGCGCCCGCCGTGTCCGACACCGGACAAGGATGCGTTCGGGTCGGAACGGTCCGCCCGGGAGGGCATCGACCGCATCACCGAGTCGGGTCGTCGCTCGCTCGCCCTGCGGTGCTACCGCTGCGCCTGCGGCGCCTGGCACATCACCAGCAGTCCTCCGCGCGACGAGCCGCCGCGCTCGAGCCGACGCCGCGGGAGCCGGGCGCGGTGAGCGGTATCGTGCGAGATCCGGGGAGCGGTGAGGTGATCGATCCCGACGCGCCGGCGGTCGTGGTGGATCTGGCGGTCGTGGACGTGCAACGGTCGGCACCGGCCTACGCCCGCCTGTTGGGCGCGGCCGCGCCGACTGCCGACCTGTGCGTGGGCAATTCCCGAATCCGGTTGCAGCACAAGGACGTCGATGACGCACACCGCGTCCTCGTCACCGCCGACGACCCGGATGCCCGGGTGCGCCTGCTGCGGCGCCGCGGCCTCGCGTTCAGTCCGGTCCCGCACGCATCGGGCGAGTGGTATGCCGATGGTTTTCCCTTCGGCGTGTCCGGTACAAGCGATGGGCCGCCCAACACCGACCCCGGCGACATCACCGGGATCGATCACCTCGTGTTCAGCTGCGTCGGACGGGACCGTGCGGTGGCCTTGTTCGGCGCAACGCTGGGATTCGATTTTCGCCTCGACCGCCGCGTCGTCGCCGGCGTCCGGCAACTCTTCTTCCGGGTCGCCGACCTCGTGATCGAGGTGGTCGTTCCCGATGACGTCCCCGGGAGCGCTCCGCTGGCGGCGCCCGAGGACGCTCCGGTGGCGCTCTGGGGCGTTGCGTGGCGCAGCCCCGACGTGCATGCCGCCCGGCACCGGCTGATCTCGGCCGGGATCGAGGTGTCGGAGATCCGCGACGGCCGCAAACCCGGAACCCTGATCGCCACGGTCGCCGATGACGCCCTGGCCACCCGGACCGTCATCATCGGGCCCCGGCCGTGACCCGCCCGGTCACACATCCCACGACAAGGAGAACTCACCAGTGAGCGCGTTCCACACCATCGCAGCCGCCGCGAACAGGGCGGTGATCCCGATGTTGGGGCTACCGGTGATCGGCGGCGTCCTGGCCGGCTCGATGACCGTCGTGACCTACACGGGCCGCAAGTCGGGGACCACCGTGCGATTTCCCGTCGCCTATCGGCGACGGCCCGAATCTCCTGACGAGGTGATGATCGGTGTGGCCATCGCCGACAAGAAGACCTGGTGGCGCAACTTCACCGGCGAGGGATCACCGTTGAGCCTCACACTCGACGGTGTCGATCGGCCTGGTCACGGTACCGCGCGGCGTGATGAGCAGGGCCGCGTCACCGTCCGCGTCGTCCTTGACCCAGCACAGTAGCCTGACACACCACGGCGGCATACCGGTGTCGGATCATCCCGCCGTCAGCGCCGGCAGCGGCCGGAGGGCGTCGCGCAGCCACGGATAGATCAGCTCACTGTTGAGCAGCGTGAAGTGGTGGGCATGACCGATGTGCATGCCGTCCTCGGCGCGGAACCCGATGTGCCGGGACCGGTGGAATCCGCGGCCGCTCGGCGTGAGTACCAGTCCGTCACCGAGGTAGCGACCGAGCAGATGGTCCGGATCGTCGAACAGCGACGCCGTGACGAACAGGTGCCGCGCCGAGGCGAGCAGTGCCACGTCGGCGCCGGGCGCCTGCCAGAAGCCGTCCGGATCGTCGGCGCCGGCGTTCGCGTCGGCGATCACCGTGCCGTGGAAGAGATCCCGAACACCCGCACTGCGCCGACGCAGCAACTCACCGAACGGCCGGGTCACGCTGAGTGCTCGCAGGGCCGACGACGCCGCGTGTACACCCCGCGCCAGAGGCGCCCCGAGATGTGGCGAGCCGAGGCTCACTGTTTCGGTCACCAGCGGAATCCACGGTGCCCGCCGGGCCGGGTCGCCGACGGCGCCGATGTGGCATGCGCTGCGGATCACCAGACCACCCATCGAGTGCCCGATCAGTGAGACCCGGCGCACCGGGACCGGCCACTGCAGTGTCAGCGCGTTCAGCAACTCGGCCAGCGACGCGCCGTTGTCGGCGATGCCGCGTCCGGTGTTGTAGCGCACCAGGATCTCGGTCGCGCCGATCTCGAGAGCCATCCGGCTGCCGTACGACGGTCGGTGTCCCATCCGCCACGCATGCTCGGTCTCCATCAATCCGTGCAGGAATACCACGAGATGTCCGGTCGCGTCGGGGAAGGCCGCGCGCAGCGCCGACGGCGACAGGGTCACCGGGACCCCGTCGACCCGGACTGCCATCTCCGGTGCCAGCGCCGGTTCGTTGTCGACCAGGGCGTCGCCGATCAGTCCGTCGAGGACCCCGATCACCGCTGCGCCCCGCACGGTGCGGCTGGGCTGACGAGCGGTTTCCGGCAGTGCGTCGGCGACGATCTGGGCGGAGTCGAGGATTCCGGTGATCGACGTGTACACCGTCTCGCTCACGGTGTCGTGCAGCATTCGGATCGGCTCGACGCGCCGCCCGGCGGCGATCCGCATCGCGCCGAAAACCGTCGACGACACCGCCTGATGGACTCGCGCGACGCCCACCGTGGCCGCCGACAGTTCGGTCAGGCCGAGCCGGGCGAGGGCTCGGACCTCGCCGGGTTCGTCGACGGATGTCGTGGCGATCATGTGATTGAGTGTACATTCGTCCACTCAACTCGCACACCTCGAATCTGGTGCGCTCCGTATTCGAACATATGATCCATACATGGGTATGGCGCGCATCGGCGGGGACAGTGGTCGACCCCACCTGCCCGCCTTCGTTCGGGTGGGGCATCGCGCCGTCCTCATCGATCTCAATGCCCTCTATCCGCAGACACCGCACCACAGCGGCACGTACCACCCCGACGGCCTGCAGGTCCGCAAGGTGATCACCGGCGTGCTCACCGAATGGGGACGATCCGAGTGGGGCGAGTGGTACGGCAAGGTGACCTACGTGCTGCATGCCCGCGACCGCGAGGAGACGGTGACCCACTGGGTGCCGTCATGGGCGCTACGCCCCGCCGACGACCCCGGGGTGACGGGCCGGCGCAACCCGCGGACCTGACCCGCCCGCTGCCGGATTCAGCACCATCGGGCCGAGCAGGTCACACGCGGTCAACGCGAGGGCGAGGTCGAGTCGGTCGCGATCGGGACCCACCTCCGACAGCGCCTTGCCGACGCGGTACTTGACCGTGTTGCGGTGCAGATTGAGTCGCGTCGCGGTGTGCAGGTGGCTTTCCTTGGTCGCGAAGTAGACCGACAGCGTCTCGCGGAGCACGGCCGCCGACGGTGTGTCCTCGGCGAGCGATCCCAGCACGTCATGCACCCAGGAGCGGGTGCCGTCCGGGTCCTGCGCGAGAAGCGACACCACGGCGACACCACGGTCGGCGAAGCCGACCACCGGGCGGTCCGCCGTTCCCGGCATGGTGGCCACCGAATATGCCGCCGACGCCTGCTCGTGGGTACGCCGGAAACCCCGGACACCGGAGCCGGGCAATCCGACAGTCAGCCGCACCCCCTCGGGCAGCACCGAGGGCGACAACGACTCCTCGATGACCGTCGTGCGTGCCCGCAGCGGTATCCACAACCAGATGGTCGAGCGGTCCATGGCCATCACCAGCGGGGGCCCGTCGGAACCCAGACTTGCGGCCAGCTCACGGGTCGCCCGGTCGAGGCGGCCGAGTGTGTGGGCGTCCGCGTCGTCGGTCCACATGATCCCGCCGAGGTGGGCCCGGTCGAGGCGATACCGTGTCTCGGACTCGAATGCCGTCGGATCGACGTCGGTGCGGTCGAGGACCCGGCGGATCGCGGCCGAGACCACATGCGCGTCCGCACCCAGCCACCGACGTCGCTCGTCCTCATAGGCCTCGAACACGAACAGCGTGATCCAGTCGATGTACCCGAACATCACATCGGACACATGCCGGGTCACCGCCATCGCCTGGGTCGCGTCGAGACCCAATTCCTCGATGATCGAGTAGCACAGCAGCATCACGCTGTTCTGACCGAGGTGATAGGCCCGGACCAGGGAGTTGGAGGGCACGTCGCGCTGGGCCAGCCGTCGGGCGTACTCGACTGCGGCCGTGGTGGGTTGGAGATGATCGACCGGGATGTCGTTGGCGAGGACGTGGATGATGGTGGACACGTTGCCGTGCACGCTCGCCTCGAGCATCTCCACCAGTTTGGGGTCGGTGTCGAGCTGATCGATCTCCCGGGCCATCATTCCGGCCAGATCGGCCACGATCTCGGCCTCCCGCTCCCGCAGTCGACCGGCGAGCACGCCCACCACCTCGAGCAGATCGGTGGTGGCCATCGCCGGAACCCGGGCCAGTCGGGACCGGGCCTCCTCGGCGTCGGCCGGAATGTAGGTCATCGCGACACCCGATGTCCTCGACCGTTCGATCCCGCCGATCGCGTCGGCCGCCGCCGCAGTTCGGCCAGTGCCGAACTCGCGGCGTGATACCCGCACAATCCATGGACGCCCGCTCCGGGCGGGGTGGACTGTGAGCACAGGTACACCCCGTTGATCCCGAGCGAGTACGGGTTGACCGCCACGCGGGGCCGGAACAACATCTGCAGACCGTCGTTGGCGCCGCCGATGATGTCGCCGAACGCGAAATTCCGGTTGTGCCGGTGCAATTCGGCCGTACCGGTGCTGTGCACGGCGATGATCCGGTCGCGAAATCCCGGGGCGAAGCGCTCGATCTGCGCGGTCACCGCCTCGGTGGCGTCGCCATCGAAGCCGCGTGGCACGTGGGCGTAGGCGTAGATCGGATTGACTCCGTCCCGGCTGCGCGACGGGTCGGCGACATACTGCTGACCCAGCAGGACGAACGGCCGTTCCACCATGATTCCGGCCGCCCGCTGCCGCTCGGTGTGGCAGATCTCCGTCAGGTCGCCGCCGAGGTGAACGGTGCCCGCATCGGCGCACGCGGGGTTGCGCCACGGGATGTCACCGGCGATCGCGTAGTCGACCTTGAACGCCGAGGAACCCACGCGATACCGCTTCAACGAGGCGGCCACCCGCGACGGCATCTGATCACCGTAGAGTCCGAGCGCCTGCGCGGGAGAGAGATCAAGCAACACGAGATCGGCGGGCGGGATGTCGGCCGGCCGCGTGACCGGTACACCGGTCTCGATCCTGCCGCCCTGGGCGCGCAGTGCCGCAGCCGCAGCGCCGGTGATCGCACCGGAGCCACCGCGGGCGACGGGCCAGCCGTAGCGATGACCGCTGGCCGCGATCATCATGCCCAGCGACGCCGTCAGCGGCCGGTCGAGTCGGGTGAAGGCATGGGCGGCGATCCCACCGAACAACGCCCGTGCGGTGTCGGTGCGAAACAGCCTGGCCATCGTGCTCGCCGGGAGCAGTGCCCGCGGGCCGAAGGCCGCCAACCGGATCGGGTGGCGTGGCACGTGCACGATCGGGCGCAGCAAGTCGGCGGCGAGGTCATCGAAACCGGCGGCGAGATCGCCGAAGGCCAGCCGCCACCGGCGGCCGTCACGTCCGAGTGCACGTGCCGTCTCGTCGATGGACCGGTAGAGCAGCCCGGCCTCGCCGGTGTCGAGCGGGTGGGCACAGTCCACGGGTGGCAGGCACCACGACAGGCCGTACCGTTCGAGTCCGACCGACTGCCAGAACGGGGATCCCATTCCCAGCGGATGGAACGCGGCGCAGTGATCGTGGATCACGCCGGGCACGGCGAGCTCACCGGAGCGCGCACCCCCTCCGACCTCGTTCGCCGCCTCCAGAACGGTCACCTCGACGCCGTTGCGGGCCAGGTGCAGGGCGGCGGCGAGCCCGTTGGGCCCGCCGCCGACGACGACCGCAGTCGTCACTGCTGCACCTGCCCGGCGGTGACATCGGGCGCCGGTCCGGCGGGGGAGCCGGCGCGCATCTTCGGTTCGGCCACGATGTCAGGATCGGTCAGGGCGCGCCGGGCGTCAACGTCGAGCGTCCAGTCGACCTTCATGTCGATCGGTCCGTTGGGGAGCCACGGTTGCTCGGCGACGGCGTCGGCCACCCGATACGTGCCGGTCTCGATGACACCGAGGGCGGCGTCGATCACCTTGTACCGCTGCGTGCCGCGGTGGATGGGCTGCGACTCGATCCAGGCGACGGTGAACTCACCCGGGGCGAAATCGCAGCGTCGCTGCAGCGCGGCGATCATCTTCTCGTCGTGCAGGTGGCCGTCGCCGAAGTTGAATGCCACCAACGAGTTACAGGAAAACTCCGCCTCCCGCAGGGTGTAGGTGTCGATGTCGGAGCCGAGATGCCGCAGCATCAGTGAGTAGAGCGCACGGCCCTGGCTGTGCATCGACCGCCACGCCAACATCTGATGCATCACCACGTCGGCAACCTCGGGCGGATAGGAGGCCAGCAGTTGGGTGCGGGTGTTCTTCGATGACCGGACGACGTACTGGTCCAGCTTGTCCTCGGCGCCCGGCGCGAACGCCCAGGTCGCCGACGCCCAGTTGCCGGCGTACTGCCGCATCGACGGCAGGAAGGAGACCAGATCGGGGCGCAGATTGCCCAGGACCGGGAAGAAACACAGCGCGGCGGCGATGGCGACGAGCACCCACGGCATCGTGGTGTCGGTGAGCGCATACCCATCCCACGCCGGGTGGCCCCAGAACAGGAAGATCGCGGCGTAGGCGAACAGGATGTTCCATTCCAGCGGCACGGCAAGCGGGAACGTCGAGAAGATGAACAGGTGGAAGCACACCATCAGCACCACCGCGACGAGGGTGAGCCACTTGTTGGTCGAGAACAGCAGCACCAGGGGAGTGACCACCTCGACGATGGTGCCCAGCACATGCCCGATGCCGCCGGCCAGCCGGGACGGACGCATGTCGTGCGGGAAGTCGCGGTAGTGAGCGCGTTTGATCGCCTTGCTCGGCAACCACGGCGTATTCGAGATCATCGGAGGGATCACCATCGAGAAGTGATGTCCGAGTTTGGAAATGCCCGCTCCCACCCACACGCTGACGATGAGCAGCTTGAGTGCCAGGATCATGTCGAGGTACGGCAGGGCGGCGAAGAACACAAGCGCGGGCAGGTACTGCTCGGAACGTGCGGCGATGAAGATCACCTTGTCGCGCAATCCGATCACGACGAACAGGGCGATCAGCGGATAAAGGACCGCCGGGTTGACCAGGCCGTGGTTGTCGGCGACCAGTGCATCGAGAGAGTCCGACGAGATCGACGGAAGTGCCAGCGCCACAACCAGGTTGATGAGGATTGCGGCGTAGATCGCGACGTCGACAACGGTGCGATTGTCACCTCTGGTGAACGGGACCTTACCCGGCCACGGTGGCAGCCGGATGGTCTGCGGTCGCAGCCAGAACAGGAATCCCCCGGTCATCGGCTTGAAATGACCGGCCAGGGGTCCCCACGATCCACCGAGACCGAGCGTCTCGATCAGCACCGTCCACAACACGATCTTCTGATACACGATCAGCTGATCCCACCACGCCCCGACGTCGAGGACGTTGTAGCCCGAGGTGAAGGTGGCAATGCACAGTCCGGCAACGACATACAGGATCGCCACCTTCAGCAGATAGATCGTGTGCACCATCTTCGGCGTGCCGAAGCCGTATTCGGCCCAGTGCGCACCCAGGACACGAAGCCGGTCCAGAAAGGGCCTGTCCAGAAAGGTGTCCGGATCGACCGGCGGGAAATCGGGTTGGGTGAATCCCATGAGTACTCCTCCTCGGGTTCGGTAGAACAGCGGGGTTCGGTTTGGGGGGTTCGGTTTTCTTTTTTTGGGGGGGGGTGGGTTGAGGGCTCGGTGATCGGTTCGGTCACCGCGAGTGGGCGGCACCGCGCGTCATCTCGGCACGACCGGACAGCCCCCATCGCGGGACTGCGACGGACACGAAAAGTGCTGTGGGGTTAGGGTCAGGCGGGCGAGGGGGTGGACAGGCGGGCGCGGAGTCCCGGCTTGTCGACCTTGCCCACGGGATTTCGGGGGAGTGCCTCGACGACGTGGATGACCGCGGGCCGCTTGACGGCGGTCAGCCGGGACTCGAGATGGTGGGCGAGATCGTCGGCGGAGATCTCCCGGTCCGGGTAGGCCACCACGAAGGCGATGGGCACTTCGCCGTAGACCTCATCGGGCGCACCGACGACGGCGCATTCGAGGACGTCGCCGTGGGTGGCGAGCGCGTTCTCGATCTCCTTGGGGTACAGGTTCTCTCCGCCGCGGATGATCATGTCCTTGATCCGGTCGACCAGCGTGAGGTAACCGTCGGCGTCAAGGCTCCCGACATCACCGGTGTGCAGCCGCCCGCCGACGATCGTCGCCTCGGTGGCCTCCGGCCGATTCAGGTAGCCGCGCATGACATTCGGACCCGTGATGACCACCTCGCCCACCTCCCCGGGCCGCAGGTCGGTGCCATCCGGGTCGACGATCGCGATCTGCTGGCCGGGGACGGCCGGTCCGACGGTCCCGAGTTTGCGGACTCCGTGGCGGGGATTGCAGGCGGAGGCACATGTTCCCTCGGTGAGTCCGTACCCCTCCAGGATCGGGATGCCGAACAGGTTCTCGACCCGGCCCAGTAGTTCCTTGGAGATCGGCGCGGCACCGCAGATCGCGAAGCGCAGGGACCCCAGTGACTTCTCCGCGACATCGTTGTGCGACGCCAGCAGCGCATAGATCGTCGGAACCGCCGAGAAGTAGGTGGGACGCAGACGTGCCACGTCGTCGAAGAATCGCGAAACGGAGAACTTCCCGGTGATACTCAGCTGCCCGCCCGCCAGCATCGGCGCGAGGAAGCTGACACAGATCGCGTTGACATGGAACAGCGGCAGGATCAGCAGTGCGTGGTCGTCGGATCGCAGATCCAGGAGCGTGACCATGGCCGTGGCCATGTGGCGCAGATTCGCGTGCGTGAGCCGGACACCCTTGGGGCGTCCGGTCGATCCGGACGTGTAGATGAGTAGGGCGTCGACGTCGGCCGCGTCGTCGGCCGGTCCACCGAGATCGGCGGGAAGCGATCCGGTGGCGCTCAGATCATCGGTACTGCTCAGATCGTTCACGTCGATCACCGCACATCCGGCCACCTCCGGCCGGGTCGCTGCGGTCGTGTCGTCGACGACGACGATGCGCGCCACCGCGTCGGTGAGCTGGTACTCGGCCTCGGTTGCGGTGAATGCGGGATTCACCGGTGTCCCGATGGCCCCCAGCCGCCAGGCCGCCTGCAGCACGACGAGCAGTTCGACGCGGTTGGGGAGCAATGTCGCGACGACGTCGCCGGCGCGTATCCCGCGCCGGTGCAGGGCGCCGGCGGCCGCGTCCACCGCCTCCGCGAACCCGCGATAGGACAACTCGACGGCATCGTCGCGGACGCAGGGCGCCTCGTCGCGGTCGAGAAGATCCCAGGAGAAGTAGGAGGAGCTGATCACTGCGCAGTGGCCTTCCGTGTGAGGTGGTGTGACCTCTGACACTAGAAAGTAAGAATGTGATCTGATACGGCCTCGGGAGCCAGACTTTTCCGGCCGCATTGTGCCCGGGAGACAAATTGTGCCCGGGAGACAAATTGTGCCTGGGAGCCAAAGGGCGACGCACCGTCGATCCCGACCGGCATCACGACCACGTCCGACACCACCGTCCCGGCAGGGCGCCCACCAGATTGTCCGAGCACAAAGAACTCCGACCGAGGATGCCGGGTCGGGGGTCTGGCACTCTCGGTCGGAGCTATCTATGTCTTCGGCGCCACCCACCCGGGTGTTACACATCCCCAGAGATTCCTTTCGACGGCCGCGTCGACAGCGCTCGCCTCACCGTTGCAGCGCCCTCAGACATTCGGGGGCTGCCTCCCGCGGGTACGGCGGGTGTCCGCCGGGCGGTACGGTCATAGAGCTTTCCGACACGCCGCGGCCCGCAGAGGAGTGATCACCGCCGATGACCGATACGAGCCCGAATCCCACCCTCGTCTACGCCGACGATCTCTCCGTCGGCACCCGATACGAGTTCGACCCACATCACGTCACCGAGGCCGCCATCGTCGAGTACGCCTCGGCGTGGGACCCGCAGTCGTTCCACATCGACCGCGCCGCCGCCGATGCGGGCGCGTTCGGGGGCCTGATCGCTAGCGGAATCCACACCCTGGCCGTCGCACAGCGCCTGTCGGTTGACGCGGTGCTGCACACCTGGGATGTGATCGCCGGACGTCGGCTCACCGAGGTGGAGTTCCTCGCCCCCGTCCGCCCCGACGACGATCTGGGCGGATTCCTCGAGATCGAGGGCGTCGACTTCGACGACCGTGGGCGCGCGCTGGTCACCCACCGATGCGATGTGATCAATCAGTCCGGCATCACCGTGCTCCGGATACGCGTGCAGGCCTACGTTCGGGCGCGTCCGACGACCCGGTGATATGCCAGGATCGGTGAGGTGACCCGCCGCGACGACTCCTCCACCGCGCAACGTCGGCAGGATCTGGAGCGATTGCGCAGGGTCCGCGATCGGATCGACCGTGACTACGCGCAACCACTCGATGTCGAGGCCCTCGCCCGCGGCGCGCACATGTCGGCCGGCCACCTGAGCCGCGAGTTCCGACGCGCCTACGGGGAGTCGCCGTATTCCTACCTGATGACCCGGCGGATCGAGCGGGCCATGTCACTGCTCCGCCGCGGAGACGTATCGGTCACCGAGTCCTGCTTCACCGTCGGCTGCTCATCGCTGGGCACCTTCAGCACCCGGTTCACCGAACTGGTCGGGATGTCACCGAGTGAGTACCGCCGGCGTGCCGCCGACCTCGCGGCCGGGGTGTCCACCGACGGCATCCCCGCATGTGTCGCCAAACAGGTCACCAAACCGATCAGGAATCGAGAAGTCCCCGGCCCCGCGAGTCAGTAGCGTGAGCGGCATGACCATCACTATCCACTACGCGTTCCTGCCACAGACCGATCCCGACGCCGCGTTGGGCTTCTACCGCGACACACTCGGATTCGAGGTCCGCAACGACGTCGGCTACCACGGCATGCGCTGGATCACCGTGGGCCCACCGAACCAACCGCAGACCTCGATCGTGTTGCAACCACCGGCCGCCGACCCGGGTATCACCGACGACGAGCGCCAGACCATCCTCGACCTGATCGCCAAGGGCACCTACGGCGCCGGCCTGACGTTGGCCACCGACGACCTCGACGGCCTCTTCGCCCGACTCGAAGCCGCCGGTACCGAGGTGGTCCAGGAACCGATGGACCAGCCCTACGGCGTCCGTGATTGCGCATTCCGCGACCCGACCGGCAACCTCCTGCGCATCAATCAGGCATCCTGAACCCCACCCCCGAACAGACGGAGACCCGATGAGCCGGACGCCCCGTGCGTCAACACTCCACCCCGCCGACACCCACGACATCATTCGTGTGCACGGCGCCCGCGAGAACAATCTCCGCAACGTCGACGTCGAGATCCCCAAGCGCCGGCTGACCGTCTTCACCGGAGTGTCCGGGTCGGGGAAGAGTTCACTGGTCTTCGCGACGATCGCCGCCGAATCCCAGCGGATGATCAACGAGACCTACAGCGCGTTCGTGCAGGGGTTCATGCCGACGTTGGGTCGGCCCGACGTCGACGTGCTCGAGGGACTGACCACCGCGATCATCGTCGATCAGGAACGGATGGGCGCCAATCCGCGGTCGACCGTCGGTACCGCCACCGACGCGAACGCCATGCTGCGGATCCTGTTCAGCCGGTTGGGAACACCGAGGATCGGTTCGCCGCAGGCATTCTCGTTCAATGTCGCCTCGGTGTCCGGGGCGGGTGCGGTGGAGATCGAACGCGGTGGACGAAAGGTGAAGGAACGCAAGGAGTTCAGCGTCACCGGCGGCATGTGCCCGACGTGTGAGGGACGCGGCGATGTCTCCGACTTCGACCTCGGGGCGCTCTATGACGACACGAAGTCCCTCAACGAGGGAGCCCTGACCATCCCGGGCTATTCGATGGACGGGTGGTACGGGCGGATCTATCGCGAGTCCGGGTTCTTCGACCCGGACAAACCCATCGCGAAGTTCACCAAGCGGCAACTCGACATCCTGCTGTACTCCGAACCCAAGCGGATCAAGGTCGAGGGCATCAACGTCACATTCGAGGGTCTCATCCCGAAGATCCAGAAGTCGTTCCTCTCCAAGGACCGGGAAGCGATGCAGCCGCACATCCGTGCCTTCGTCGACCGTGCGATCACCTTCACCGTCTGTCCGGACTGCCACGGCACGCGACTGAGCGAGTTGGCCCGATCCTCGACCATCGACGGCGTCAGCATCGCCGACGCCTGCGCCATGCAGATCACCGACCTGGCGCAGTGGGTGGGCGGACTCGACGATCCCGGCGTCGCACCGCTGCTGACCTCCCTGACCGAGTTGCTCGACTCCTTCGTCGACATCGGCCTCGGCTATCTATCCCTGGACCGTCCCTCGGGGACGCTGTCGGGTGGAGAGTCACAGCGCACCAAGCTGATCCGGCATCTCGGTTCGTCGCTGACCGACGTCACCTATGTGTTCGACGAACCGACGATCGGCCTGCACCCGCACGACATCACCCGGATGAACGATCTGCTGATCCAGTTGCGCGACAAGGGCAACACCGTCCTGGTGGTCGAGCACAAACCGGAGGCGATCGCGATCGCCGACCACGTCGTCGACATCGGTCCCGGTGCCGGAAAGGACGGCGGCACCATCGTTTTCGAGGGCGGCGTCGAGGAGCTGCGCCACAGCGACACCCTCACCGGACGTCACCTCGACGACCGGTCGGCGTGCAAGGACGTGGTGCGCCAACCGACCGGCGCCGTCGAGATCCGCGGCGCCAACACCCACAACCTGCGCGACGTCGACGTCGACATCCCGCTCGGTGTGCTCGTGGTGCTCACCGGCGTCGCGGGATCCGGCAAGAGTTCCCTCATCGGCGGTTCGGTCGCCTCCCACGACGGCGTGGTCACCATCGACCAGGGAGCGATCAAGGGATCGCGACGCAGCAACCCGGCCACCTACACCGGTCTGCTCGAACCCATCCGCAAGGCCTTCGCCAAGGCCAACGGCGTCAAACCCGCACTGTTCAGCGCCAACTCCGAGGGCGCGTGTCCCAACTGCAAGGGGGCCGGCGTCGTCTACTCCGACCTCGCGATGATGGCCGGGGTGTCGACCATCTGCGAGGTCTGCGAGGGCAAACGGTTCCTCGCCGAGGTCCTCGATTACACCTTCGGCGACCGCAACATCGACGAGGTCCTCGGCATGTCGGTGGCCACGGCGCACACGTTCTTCGCCGACGGGGACGCGAAAGTTCCGGCCGCACACAAGATCCTGACGCGGCTGGTCGACGTGGGTCTGGGATACCTCACCATCGGGCAGCCGCTGACCACCCTGTCCGGCGGCGAACGCCAACGACTGAAGCTCGCCTCCCAGATGGGGGACAAGGGCGACATCTACGTCCTCGACGAACCCACCTCAGGACTGCATCTCGCCGACGTCGAAGCGCTGCTGGGTCTCCTCGATCGGCTGGTCGATTCCGGGAAGTCGGTGATCGTGATCGAACACCACCAGGCGGTGATGGCCCACGCCGACTGGATCATCGACCTCGGTCCCGGCGCCGGCCACGATGGCGGGCAGGTCGTGTTCGAGGGCACGCCGGCCGATCTCGTCGCCGATCGATCCACCCTCACCGGGCGGCACCTCGCCGACTACGTCGGGGCCTGACCCGGACCCGGCCGGGTGCGCCGGTCAGCCCTGCGCGTCGATGATGGTGAGGGCGAACACGAGGGTGTCGCCGGCGTCGATCCCGGCGTCGGCGTTGCCGGTGGTGTACCCGTCGGCCGGGGCGATCGCCACCGCGACCGTCGACCCGACCCGCTGCCCGCCGATGGCCTTGGCGAACCCGGGGATCACCTGGGCCAGCGAGAAACTGGCCGGCCTGCCGCGCTGGTAGCTGCTGTCGAACTGGATGCCGGTCCGGCCGTTCACGCCGACATAGCTGACCTCGACGATCGCCGACTGGGACACGGTCTCGCCGGTGCCCTCGGTGAGCACGTGCACCTGAGTCTGTTCGACCGCGAACGGGGTGGTGACCTTGACGGTGGGTGGAGTGCTCGTGTTCTGCGATGCGGCCACCGTCACACTGCCGGTGGTCCCATCGAGCTTCCAGCTGGCACCCGGCGCGGAGCTGCCGCCCCCGTCCGATCCGCCATCATCGGAGCCACACCCGCTGACCACCAGAACAGCGAGAACGGCCAGGATCCCGAGGACTCCACGTACTGTACGCATGGTGCTCGACGCTACCGGGTGTGCGCCGGCCGGCCGGCGCACACCCGCAGGCCGGTCAGCTCGACTGCACCAGCGACGCCAACTGTTCCACCTCGGCGACGCTGCCCGGCGAGACGAGCATCGTCGTCACGCCCGCCTTCTCCCAGATCCCGATCTGCTCGCGAACGTACTCGCGGTCGCCGACGATGGCCGAATCATCGACCACCGCGTCGGGGATGATCGCCGCCGCCTCGTCCTTGCGTCCGGATCGGAACAGCGCGGTCACCTCGTCGACCACCTCGCCGTACCCCATGCGGCGATACACCTCGGCGTGGAAGTTGGTGTCCTCGCTGCCCATTCCGCCCATGTAGAGCGCCAGGAACGGCTTGATCGCCGCGTAGGTGGCCGCCCGGTCGTCGGTGATCACGATCTGCGCGGTGGCACAGATCTCGAAGTCCGCGCGGCTGCGGCGGGCGCCCGCTCGCGCGAATCCCTCGTCGAGCCAGGCGTTGTAGGTGTCGGCCATCCGGGGTGTGTAGAACAGCGGCAGCCAGCCGTCGGCGATCTCGGCGGCCAGCGCGATGTTCTTGGGTCCCTCCGCGCCGAGCATCACCGGGATGTCGGCGCGCAACGGATGGGTGATCGGCTTGAGGGATTTGCCGAGTCCGGTCGAACCGGGACCGGTGTAGGGCAACCGATAGTGCGGGCCGGCGCTCTCGACCGGCGCCTCACGGGCCCACACCTGCCGCATGATGTCGACATATTCGCGGGTTCGGGCCAGCGGTTTCTCGAATTTCTGGCCGTACCAGCCCTCCACCACCTGCGGGCCCGACACACCGAGTCCGACGATGTGTCGGCCGCCGGAGAGATGATCGAGGGTCAGGGCCGCCATCGCGCACGCCGTCGGCGTGCGCGCCGACATCTGCAGCACCGACGTGCCCAGGCGTACCCGCTCGGTAGACGAACCCCACCACGCCAACGGCGTGTAGGCATCCGAACCCCAGGCCTCCGCGGTGAAGATCGCGTCGAACCCGGCGGATTCGGCCGCCGCCACCAGTCCCTTGTGGGCGGGCACGGGTTGCGCGCCCCAATACCCCAGTTGCAGACCGAGTTTCATTCTCGCGGGCCCTTTCCTCGACCATCGGCGATGAAGCGATGCATCGAACCTATACCGCCCGGTCCACCAACCTCAAGGGATCGGCAGTCAATTCCTTTACCATAGGTACGTCGCCACCGAACGCTCCCGGCGGCCACGCCGACCGAGGAGGGGATCGTCATGTCTTTGCGCCACGCGATTCTGGCCGAGTTGATCAACGGCGAGGCGTCGGGCTATCAACTCGCCAAGACCTTCGATGTCGCGGTCGCGAGCTTCTGGTTCGCCACCCCGCAACAGTTGTACGCGGAGTTGCCCCGCCTCGAGGCCGCCGGTCTGATCAGCGGCCGCGAGGTCATCCAGCAGGGCCGTCCCAACAAGCGGGTCTACGCGATCACCGACGTCGGCCGGGACGCGTTGCGGGTGTTCGTCGAGGGCGCCTCGAAACCGACCTTCCTGCGCGACGAGCTCCTCGTGCGTGTGCGGGCCTGCGACATCGGCGACACCCCCGCACTGATCGAGGACCTGCGCGGCCGCGCCGAGTCGGCGCTGGCCAAGGCCCGTCTCATCGAAGGGTTGTTGTGCAAGGTGCGCGGCGACGTCTCCGAAGATCGCTTTCTCGCCGAAAGTTCGCCCGTGGGACCATATCTCACCGGACTGCGCGGCATCGCCTTCGAACGTGAGAATGCCGCATGGTGCCGGCGCGCCGCCGACGTCCTGACGGCCCGGATGACCGCCACGGCGCGGAGCGACGGCGCGGACGCGCCCTGACTCAGCCCTGATTCCCGCCGGCGGCCGCCGCCTCGGCGCGGATCCGGTCGAACTGCGCACCCATCGCCTCGGCCACCGCGGTGGCCCCGGACAGTGGCCGCACCATCACCATCAGGTCATCGATCCGGCCATCGGCGTCGACGTGGATGAAGTCGCAGCCGGTGATCGATTTCCCGCTCACCGTGGCGGTGAACATCAACGCACTGTCGGCGACACCGGCAGATCCGAACTCGCGGATGTAGCCGAAGTCCTCGAACACCCGCATCACGGCACGCAGGATCGCCGCGGTGATCGCCTTGCCCTCGTACGGCGCGAACGCCACGGGACTGGTGAACACCACGTCGTCGGCGAGCAACGCCTCGATCGCCGTCGTGTCGCCGCGTTCGACGGCCTCGCGGAATTCCTTCATCGAACACTCCTGATCATGGAACACCTCTGGTCATGAAATTGAGTATGACGGGGATACTACCGTGACGTCCTCGCCGATATGCCATTGATCGAGATCACCCGCATCGGAGACGGTGACCCGATTCCGCTGTCCGGCGGGGCAGACCAGCCCTTCGACGGCATCCGCGCGCTCGGGATGGGCGACGTCGTCGCCAGTGCGGGCGCCGGCGTTGCACGGCGCCGGGGTCACCGAGGCGTTGGCCCGCCGGGTAGAGCGCGGCGGCAGTTATCGGGTGCATGTGTCGCCGGTGGCGGTGCGCATCGCTACCTCGATCCGGAGGCCTTCACCGCCGACACCGCACTCGGTGCCTATCAGGGCGTCACCCATCAGGTCCGGATGAGCGGCACGCCCGGGGCGAACGCACCATCCTGGTGCCGCGTGGTTCCTGCCGTCCGGAGTGGCTGCCGATGAGTCCGTCCCGTGACGACAGTTGCCCCCTCCGGTCAGTACGACGCGGCCGGGCCCGTCAGGGTGATCCCGTGATGACGTTGTGCGACATCGGGATGCGCCCGGGTACGCGACTTCCACGCGTTCTCCCCGTAGGTGGCATAGATCGGGTTGGCCGGATCGGCTTCGACGCCGCGTGAGCGGGCGGCGAGTTCCGGAGGCAGGTCGATGATCGGTATCACCGCATCGAGGGCGGGATTGAGGAAGAACGGGATCGAGATGCGATCGGTTCCCGGTTTCGGTGCGCGCACCCGGTGACGGGTGGCTCGCAGATAGCCTCCGGTCGCGACTTCGAGCAGTTCACCGACATTGACGATGAACGCGCCGCGCACCGGCGGCACATCGATCCACTCACCGCCGGTGGTCTCAACCTGCAGTCCCGCCGATCCCGGGTCGACGAGCAGAAGCGTCAGGACACCCGAATCCTTGTGCGCCCCAACGCCTTGCTCACGTTCGGCGGTGCCCGGGTAGCGCACCACCTTCAGCAAGGTGGCCGGCGCGTGGGCAAACGCCTCGTCGAAGTGGTCCTCCGAGGCACCCAGCGACAACGACCACTGCCGCAGCAGCCGCAGCCCGACCTCGGACAGGGAGTCACTCCACGATCCGAACACCTCACGAAACCGCGAGGGTCGCGTCGGCCACAGGTTCGGGCCCTGAAGGTTCCAATAGCCGTCAGCGTTGTCGATGACCGGTCGATCTGGACCCAGATCGATCTGTTCACGCCAGTCGACCCGCCCGTTGGTGAGTTCTCCGCCCAGTCGCGAGTAGCCGCGGAAATGCGGGCTGTCCAGCTGGCTGATCTCGTCCTTCTCCGCATCGTCGAGGGCGAAGAACTCGCGGGCCACTCCCACCGCGGCCGACATCTGTTCGGCGGGTATCCCGTGGCCGGTCAGGTAGAAGAATCCGTGCACATGCGTGGCCTCGCGCAGCGCGAGCCGAAAACCCTCCGGATCGGTATCGGCGTCGGCGAGATCCAGGATCGGCAGCATGTGCTCCACTCTGGCACCGCCGTCGCAACCATGCCAGGCCGCTGACCCCTTCGACCCACCGCGGCGTCAACACCGCTTCACCGACAGCGCTCTGCTCCTCACTGACGGCGCCCTTTCCTCACCGACGGCGCTCTGTGCGTCGTTGGCTTCTGTCATCGGGGCGCCGTCAACGTCCGGCAGAGCGCTGTCGATGCGGGCGAGAGCGCCGTCAACGACGTGCGCGGGCATCGACCCCAGCCGATCGACCTGCGGATACCTCGATGCCTCCACACGTGCCACCGGGCGACGCGGGCGAGGCGACCCGGCCGTGGGACACTACCTCGGGTCCGAATGTCCCTGACGAAGTGTCCCCGACGAACTGTTTCCCGACGAACCCACGAGGCGGCCATGGAGAGTGTGCAACAGCCGGCGCTGGCGCAGGCGTGGGAGGCCAATCGCTCGATCCAGAAGTCTGCCGCCGTGCGCCTCTTCGCGGCCACCAACTCCGCTCTCTACGTCACCCTGATGGAGCGCCACCTCGACTTCGGCTCGCGACGGTCGGAGACCGACCTGGCGGTCCGCCTCGATCGCGACATCGCCGACCTCGGTCTCACCGACCAGCCCCAAGGACTCGACCTCATCAAACTGTGGGCCAAGAACGGATGGCTGCACCGGATGCCCGATCCGGCGGTCACCGGGCAGAATCTGTGCCACCTGACGCCCGAGGCTCGCTCGGTCCTCGATTACACCCGCCGGTTGCGTCGTGAGGATTCGGTGGCCACCGGTGGGTCCATCAACGGCATCGCCGCGGGCCTGCGGCGCGTCGCCGGACAGGTCAGCGACGACGCGGACGCACTGCGCGAGGACCTCACCCAACAGATCGAGGAACTCGACGCCGAACTGGCGGACCTCGATGCCGGTCGTCGGCGCGAGCCCGACCTGGCCGCCGCCGAGGACGAGGCCCGCGCCATCGCCTATCAGATGGAACAGATCATCTCCGACATCGGTCAGTACGGCAGCATGCTCGATCGCATCACCACCGCGCTGCTCGACGATCCCGGCGATTCCGACCTCGCCTACCGGGATCGGCAACGGCAGATGTTCGACGACTACGAATCGCTGCTGGAGTCGTCACAGAGCGCCTCCTACCACGCTTTCACGACGATGATCGGCGACCCCGCACAACGCGCGAAGCTGATCGCCGACATCGACACCGTCATCGCCCGTCTCCCCGGTATCGATCCGGCGCTGCGGTCGGTGATGGACAACTTCTTCGTCCTGGTCACCCAGCAGATCGGTGAGGTCGGCCGGATCCGTCGGCGCTGCGCCCGCCGCATCCGCCGATTCGTCGCCTCCGGCACCCTCGAACAGAGCCGCGGCATCGCCCGCCAGCTCAACGACGCGTTGTCGACGGCGAACGAGTTGCTGTCGACATCGCTGTCGGATCGTCGCCTCGGCTACGAATTGCCCCTGGCCACAACGTCATTGACCTCCATCGGCCGACTGGCGTTCGAGATCCGCAATCCCGAACCACCGACCCCGGCGCTCATCGCCGACGGCCGGACCGATCTCGACTCGTTCGTGTCGCTGGCCGGTCAGGTCGACACCGTCGAACTCACCGAGCGCGTCAACGACGCCCTGCACACCGGTCCGGTCACCCTCGCCGAGGCCATCGACTCGCTGGACGAACCGTATCTGGCCCATGTGATCGTGTTGTGGTCGTGGGCGTTGCGCCAACCCGGGGCGTCGGCGCCACCCCCAACCGCATCCACGCCGACCTCGGTCCTCCGCTTCCGCTCGCTCGATGGCGACGACCGCTTCATCGAGGTACCGAGCCTCACCTTCACCGAACCGATTCCGACCGCGGAGGCCGACACCCTGTGACCGACAATCGCGACCACGGCACCGCCGTCGACCCTGCCACCACCGACGAGTTCCGCGGCTACGACGACCTGCCCGCCGTCGCCCGGACCGCCACCGTCGACGACAGCCCGAAGGTGCCGCGTTTCGACGGCGACCTCAGCGAGATGCCCGACCGTGCGTGCTGGGCGTTGCAGAACCTGGTGACCCGCCGCTACGTGAGTGCCGATCGCACCCCGCAGCTGTGGTCGTGGGTCCTCGAGTATCAGGATCGGCTGCGTGTACGGCTGTCCGAACTCGATCTGCGCCTGCGGCTGGTCACCGAACTCGAGGTCGCCTTCGTCGAGCAGGTGGGCTATGACTCACGCTGGGGTAGAAGGCTTCTCAAACGAGAGACCATCCAGACCTATGATGCGATCCTGGCTCTGCATCTGGCCAAACACATGCGGGCCGCGCGCGAGGAACAAGTGCTGATCACCCACGAGGAGATCCACGAATTGTTCGCGGGCGTGTCGAATACGATCGACCGGGACCTGACACTGTTCGACAAGCGCATCGACAAGGCCATCGACAAACTCGAGGAGCTCGAGTTCCTGCGTCGTCACCGCGACGACCCCGACACTTTCACCGTCAGCCCGGTGATCACCGCGGTGATGACCGCCTCGGTCATCACCGATCTCCAACACCAGTTCGAGGTGTTCATCGGTTCCGGCGAAGTCGGTGACGACGACGCGGAGGACACGCCGTCGGATCACGACGGCGCCGATCCGGTGGATCTCGATGCCGACGATATCGACGACGAGGGGGATGACCAATGGTGAGCAGCCGCGTCGATCAGTTCCACCTCTCCCGGCTGCAACTGATCAACTGGGGTGTCTTCGACGGGTACCACTCGATTCCGTTCAGCGTCAACGGGTCTCTGGTCACCGGCTCGTCCGGCAGTGGTAAGTCGTCACTGCTGGACGCGATCTCGCTGGCCTTCCTGCCCGATCATCGGCGCAACTTCAACGCCTCCGGCGACGCCACGGCCGCCGGTTCGGCCAGTGGCAAACGCACGGTCGGCAAGTACGTCCGCGGCGCGTGGGGCGAGCGCCGCGACGGGGTCAATTCCACCCGCGAGGTGATGTATCTGCGCGGCACGGGTCCGGCGTGGGCGGCCATCGCGGTCACCTACACCTCCGATTCGGGTGCCGCGATCACCGGGCTGGTGCTCAAATGGCTTGCCGCAGGCAAGATGACAGATGCGCACAGCGCCTACTTCCTGACCGAGGGTGACGCCGACATCGTCGAGGCCTGCAACGAGTGGGCGCAGGGCAATCACAACGCCGCCCGACTCCGTGAACGTGGCTGGCGCGGTGGTCCCGGTGAGGGCAAGTACCTCGCATCCCTGTACTCACTGATCGGCATCCGCGGATCCGATGCGGCCCAACAACTTCTCGGAAAGGCCAAGTCGCTCAAGAGCGTCGGTGGCCTGGCGCAGTTCGTCCGCGAGTTCATGCTCGACGAACCGACGAGCATTGTCGGCATCAAGGATGCTCTCGAGCAGATCGATCCGTTGGTCGACGCACGTGAACTCCTCGACATCGCCCGGCGTAAACGCACCATTCTCGGTGACATCGAGGCGATCCAGGAACGTTACGCGACCGAGGCGGCGAAGTTCTCGGTCCTCGACACCATCGACACCGCCGCCGTACGCGCCTACCTGACCAATCTGCGAATCCGGCACGCACAACCGGAGATCGCCGACCTCGACGATCAGATCGAACGCCTCGACGGCGACCTCGAGGCGCTGACCGCCCAACACGATCAGCTGCGGACCGATCACAGTCACCTACTGTCCCGGATCGCTTCGAGCACAGCGGATCTCGCCCCGCTGTCCGAGCAGCTCACCGCCGCCCAGAAGGCCGCCAACGAGGTGTCGATCCGGTTCTCCTCGTATGAGGCGAAACTGTCCGCGCTCGACGTCGAGATCCCGGACACCGCAGAGGATTTCTGGGAATCACGCGAGTTCCTGATCGAGGAGGCCACCCGGATCGACGGGCTCCTCGACGCCGGAAAGGGACACTACGCCGAGGTTCTCGCCCAGGAGGTGGCCGCCCGGACCCGGCGCGACGCCGCGAGGGACGAACTCACCCGCGTCGAGAACGCCGGTTCGGCGCTGCCGCGCTCCGAGCACGAGATGCGCCGGGTGATCGCCGACGCCCTGCAGGTCGACGACACCGAACTGCGCTACGTTGCCGAACTCGTCGAACTCGATCCCGGTCAGGAACGGTGGCGGCCGGCCGTCGAGAAGGTACTGCGCACCGCAGGATTACGACTCCTGGTGCCCGACAGGCATTTCCATGCCGCACTGCGTTTCGTCAATACCCACGACATGCGTGGCCGGATCCAGTTGCACCAGGTCCAGTCCCGTGACGCCGGCGCCGCCGATCCCGGTACGCTCGCCGCGACGCTGCGTCCGGTCGACCCCACCCATCCCAGTTCGGCGGAGGCCCTGACCATCCTCAACCGGTTGGGCAACTACGTCTGCGTCGACGATCCCGCCGAGTTCTCCCGGCACGCGAAGGCAGTCACCGATCGCGGGCTGCGCAAGGATTCGGCCAGACTCGCCATCAAGGATGACCGTCAGACCCTGCGGGCGTCGCAGTTCATCTTCGTCGGCAACGTCGATGCCAAACTCGCCGCCCTGCGCGACGAACTCGATCAGCACGAGAGCAACTATGAGTCGGCCCGCGCGGCGACGGCGTCGATCGAGGCCGACCGATCCGACAAACAACGGCGACGCGACGCGTATCGCAGTGTCTGCGAACAGTTCACCCAGTGGACCGAGATCGACGTCGAGTCGGCCGAGGACCGCGCCGAGCGCCTGTCCGCCCAGTACGAACTGCTGATGGAGGAGCATCCCGACGTCGAGGCCCTGCAACGCAAGGCCGAAGAGATCTGGGAACAGGTGCGCGCGGCGATCTCCAAGGCGGCGCTGGTGCGCGACCGCATCGCCTCCCACGACGAGCGCCGCACCCAGTTGCTCGACCTCACCGACCGACTCACGCCCGAACAGGTCGGTGAGGGCATCGAGGTGGCGCTCGACGGATTCCGGGAGGAGTCGCCGGCCATCCTCGACGTCCTCGCACCCGAACCGTACCGCGCGGAACTGGTGAAGGCGGTCGGCCGGGACCGTGACCGCATGCGCGCCGATGCCCGGCGTTCCCGGGACGAACTCGCACGGATCGTGCGGACTTACGACGAGGAGTTCCCCGACGCCATCCCCAACGACAGCGACGACCTCGACGAGCGGGTCTACGACTACGTCGCGATGTGCCGCCGCATCGACGAACGGGAACTGCCGTCGGCCTACGAACGGATGCGTCGACTGATCACCGAGCAGGCGCCGGGAGCGATCCTCAACCTGCACATGGCCGCAGACGCCGAGGAACGCCGCATCGTCGAACAGATCGAACGCGTCAACACCGGCCTCGGGGCCGTCGCGTTCAACCGCGGTACCCGGCTGCGTCTGCAGCCCGGGCGCAAGCACCTCGCCGCCGCGGCCGAACTGACCGAGAAGGCCCGTCAGATCTCCCGGCGGTCGACCGCGGTCGCCTTCGGCGACGAGCAGGCGATCCTCGAGCAGTATGCCGACATCCTGCTGCTGCGCGAACGTCTCGCGGGTGCCACCCCGGAGGATCGCCAGTGGACCCGCGATGCCCTCGACGTGCGCAACCGTTTCGACTTCTACTGCGAGGAGCACGACGCCACGACCGGCGAGACGATCCGGACCTACAGCAACGCCGGCGACAACTCCGGTGGTGAGCAGGAGAAACTGATGGCGTTCTGTCTGGCCGGAGCGCTCAGCTTCAACCTCGCGAGTCCCGACGGGGACGACAATCGGCCGATCTTCGCGCAGCTGATGCTCGACGAGGCGTTCTCCAAGTCCGATCCGCAGTTCGCCCAGCAGGCCCTCTCGGCGTTCCGCAAGTTCGGGTTCCAGCTGATCATCGTGGCCACCGTGCAGAACACCAGCACCATCCAGCCCTACATCGACAACGTGATCATGGTGTCGAAGACCGAGACGGGTGGGCGGCCGGTCGCCACCGCGACCTCGAAGTCGATCGGTGCGTTCACCGAACTGCGGCGGTCATCGGGCCGCAACCGGCTGATCTGACACGGCTGACCCACCAGAAATCTGACAACGCCGACCCACCAGAACAGCCGACCGACGACACAACAGAAGACGACACAACAGAAGAAGTGGGGGAAGACGATGCTTCCCCCACTTCGTGGGTCGGGATTGCGCCGAAGCGCCGGGCTCAGTGTCCGGTGCCGCGGTACTTGCGCCGGTACTCGTCGTAGAGGTCGGCGTTCTTCTCACGTTCGAGCTTGTTGACGAGATCGGCATCGAGTCCGTGCTGGGTCAGCCGGAAACGCCGGTACACCCGGTTCAACGCGATCGAGAAGAAGATGTACGGGATGAGGATCGGTACCGTCATGTTCGCGCGCACGAGCCAGTCGGCGGGCGCGAACAGCAGCGGGACGAGAACGATGATGCAGGGTATCGCCCAGCGCGCGACCATCCGGGTGGCCGCGCCGGGCCCGGCGAGATCGTTGGTCACCCAGTCGCGCATCGAATCGGGCAGGCGAGCGCCGTAGCAATACTTCACGTACTGCCAGCCGTGCGGGCGCTCGGTGGCCGTGCTGGTCGTGGTGACCGTGGACGTCTTGCTCATCGGGGTCTTCCTTGTCTCGGCTGTGGTGTATGGCTCTGGGGTGTACGGCTCGGGTGTCGGCTACCCGCGTACACCGGGCGATCCACCCGGCGCCGATAAGTAGTGCACGATTTAATTGTATTCACTTTGATGCGCAAGCGCTACCCCCGGTCGGCACGATCAGCGTGCGAGCGGACTGTAGAACACCAGTCCGTTGCCCTTGTTGTCGTAGACCACGGCGCGACGTTCATGCGCATCGTCGTAGGGACCCTTGACGATGCCGCCGCCACTCGCCTCGATGGCCTTGGCGGCCGCGTCGACGTCGTCGGTCTTGATCCCGACCACCACCTGTCCCGGGATCGGGTGATCGACCTCGGTGGCCAGCGCCAGGGTGACGGCCCCGCCGTTCAATGCCGCGAAATGCGCACCGTCACGGAACTTCAGCGCGAAACCCAGGGTCTCGCTGTAGAACTCGATGGATGCGTCGAGATCATCGGTCGACAGCACGATCATCTTGACCTCATGCTCACTCACCACTGACTCCTTTTCTCGCAGGCACCCCCAGCATAGGCCTCCGACTTCATTCGCAGGCACCTCCACCATAGGCCTCCGACGCGGGGACAGGAACCTCGCCTGTCCCCGGACCGGCGACGAGAAGCGCTGCCGGACATGGCTTGTCATTTCGATGCAATCGGCCCATGCGACGCGGGATGATGACGGGATCCCCGTGGTGGCTCTGTGCCCCACCAGCGAGCCCGTCACCGCGCCCACCACGAAACTGCAGTGCGCCGAGCAGTGCCGCCGCCGCGCCGGCGCGTTCGGGATGGCGCATCAATGCCAGGGCGGTGACGCTCGGCCGATCACACCCCACAACGCTGCGATGACCGCACAGCCGACGAGCAGCCGCCAGGCCATCTGTTCCCGCGGCCACGACCAGAAGCGCCGAACCGGCTACGAGAAACGCAGCACCACAGGCGATCTGGTGGAGCGCTCGGGAGAATCGCACCCACCGTGCACACGCCATCAGGCACAGACCGTCGACCGCGAACACCACCGCGAACTCCGAGGGGCTCAGTCCGTGCACCTCCTGGAATGCGAAGGGGGAGCCGGTGATGTAGGCGAACAGCGCCCCGAAACCGACGGCGCCGGTGGTGATGACCAGCAGGTACGGCCATCGCTGAGCAGCCGCCCATACGACGCCGAGGCGCCGGCCAGCACCCCGCCGGACACTCGGTGTCCCGGCGGCAGCGTTTCCGGGATCCACATCGCGGTGGCCACGACGAGGAGCGCACCGATGACGGCGAGCACGGCGAAGATCGTGCGCCACGAACCGACCAGCTGGATGGCGCTACCCAGCAGCGGGGCCAGTACCGGGCCGAGCCCTACGACGACGGTGAGCAGCGCAAAGACCGACACCAGTGCCGATCCCGAACACCGATCGGCCCACGATGGCCCGGGGGAGCGCCGGAAGGTAGAGATCGGTGGAGATCGGGCCGAATGCCAACAGCGCACTGATGACCACCAGGACGCGCCTGCCGACACCAGACTCCGACTCGTCCGGATCGTCGGGCACAACCACGGCGGACGTTCAGTGCGCGGCCGGTGCGAGCAGCCGAACCCAACTGTCGACGAGTTCGGTGATCATCTGTTCCTCGTCGAGTTTCCAGTCGGAGCTGCCCCAGTTCTGGGCGACGTAGTCGAGTTCGGCGATGGCCAGGACGCCCCGGAAGTGGCGTTGGTGTTTCTCGAACCGGCCGGCCCGCTCGAGTCCCTCCTCGATGTCGGCCACGGCCTCCTCCATCCACCGTTCGACGATGTCACCGAGATCGGGATCTACCCCGGCCGCCTGCCGGGCGATGCGGATGATCGGCCGGATCTCCGGCCAGATGGTCACGCGTTCACGCATCCACGCCTCGATGCTGTCGCGAGTCCCCGCCGCCACCACCGCGACCAGATCGGTGGCGGTCGACCCGTGGTCATCGGACCGATCGCGCTGCAATGACTCGTTGAGCTGTTCGTCGACGAGGGCACTCATCAGATCGCTGCGGTTGGGGAAGTAGGCATAGAACGTCACCCGAGTGGTGCCGGCCGCCTTGGCGATGTCATCGACCGTGGTGGCTGCGTATCCCTTGGCCTGGAAGGTCTCCAGCGCGGCCGTCAGGAGTCGACGGCGGGTGAGTTGCTTCTGGGCCTCGCGCAGACTGGTCATGGGCATTACTGTATTGGCCCGGTGACCATCGGGGTCCTGGGCACGCGTCCTGCTCAGTCCACCGGCGCGGCCCCGCGAGGACGCGCACAGTCGACGCAGACGCGGAATCGGTGTCCGGGTCCCCGTCGAGACGCTCGGGTTCGCCGACGAAGGGAAGATCACCGACCGCCTTGAGTGACAGCCCGAACTGTTCGGTCCAGAAGTACGGCCGATGCACCAGCGCGGGCGCATCCGCGCCGAGCAGCAACGTCGTCGCGGCCACCTTCGCCTGTTCGATAGCGCTGTTCCACAACGGGATCCCCGCCTGGTGACCGGTGGTGTCCAACGAGGAGATGCGCGAACTCGGCGATCTTCGATGCCGGCGAACTCGCCAACGCACTGCGTGACGCGGCGTCCGTCCCGGCCGCGCTGGCGCAGTATCAGGCCGTCCGCAAGCCCGGCACCGATGAGCTGCAACGTATTTCGCGGTCCGGCTGGACCGAGGGTGAACTCAACGACGCCTTCCCGGGTCAGAAGCCGGCAGCACAGTCGACATCCCAGACCGCGGGGGCATGAGCGATGGCATTGCATCCCGAGATCGCCAAGGTGCTGGTGAACATGCCGGCACCGCCGCCGGGACCGTTGAATCCCACGGCGGCGACGAGCCGCTGGTCGACGACCACAACTCGCTGCTGCCACCGGATGCCTTCCACCTGCCGGTCGGCCGTCCGGTCACCCATAAGGTGTTCCGCGACGCCGCCCACCCCTCGCGGTTGGTGTTGCCGTTCACCACGACCGGCCGAGAGTAGACGGCATACTGGGTCGGGTGTCGTTCTCCCTGATGCCGCCAACTGCCCGTCGCACACCACTGACCGCCCGCCTCGCAATGCTGTCGGCCGTCCTCGGGGCGCTGGCCCTGCTCTGGTCGGGGACCGCGGCCCCGGCACACGCAGAGTCGGGCACCGCCGGCCTCGACCCGGTCCTGGCGACCGCGTACGCGCAGGCCGCCGCGGCCGCACACGACGACGGGGTTCCGCTGCACATCACCTCCGGCGCCCGCACCCGGGCCGAGCAGCAGCAACTGTGGCGGGACGCGATCGGCACCTACGGCAGCCCCGAGGCGGCACGCCGCTGGGTGCTACCGCCGGATGAGTCCACCCACGTCGGCGGTCACGCGATCGACGTCGGGCCGCAGGCCGGGGCGGCCTGGCTCGAGCGCAACGGCAACCGGTGGGGGCTGTGCCGCACATTCGCCAACGAGTGGTGGCACTTCGAGGTCGCGACCATCCCGGGCACGCCATGTCCCCGGATGTGGCCGGACGCGGCTGCCCGCGCCGACGCGCACGGCAGGCACTGACCACGCTTGTTGACCCTGATCGCCCCCGAGTTCGGTGAGATTTGCCACCATGGAGAGATGCCAGAGCTGACGTACGAGGAGTTCGGCCGCCGCTTCTTCGAGGTGGCGGTCACCGAGGACCGCGTGGCCAGCGCATTCTCCACGCTGACGGGTGATTCCTTCGAGGTCGGACCGATCCCGTCGGGCCCCGGCGGTATCGCCAAGGTCCGCGCCCGGGTGCGCATTGACGAACCCCACATCGTGCGTGAGGTCTCCGACGTCATCACCTTTGCCGTCCAGATACCGCTGAGTATCCGATTGCTGGTCGATCTGAAGGTCGATCGCATCCGCTACGACGTCGACGGCTCGGTGGCCCTCGCCCTGACCGCTCGGGCGATCGAGCCATTGGAACTGCACATCGACGTCGCCGAACCACGTCCGCGGGACGTGACAGTGGGTGTGGCGGCCCGCAACCTGCGCGGCGAGATCATCCGGATGGTGGGCCAGGTCGACGACGAGATCCGCCGGTTCATCGCCGCCGACGTCGCCGTGCGCATCAACGATCCGGCCATCACCAAGGCACGCATCATCGACGTCGCCACCGAGCTGGGCCGCGCCTTCGAATCGATGTAGCCCCGCCACACCGACAGCGCCCGAACACGACGGAGGGCCGCCACCGGTGCTTGTCGCATCCGGCGACGACCCCTGATCGTTGTGACCGGCGGTCAGCCGCTGACGGCAGCCAAGGCGTCGTTGAACGTGGCGCTGGGGCGCATCACCTTGTCGGTCAGCTCGAAATCCGGTGCATAGTAGCCACCGATGTCGACGGCACCGCCCTGAGCGTCGTTCAGCTCGGCGACAATGGCGTCCTCGTTCTCGGCGAGCGACTTCGCCAGCGGCGCAAAGTGTTTCGCCAACTCGGCGTCGTCGGTCTGGTTGGCGAGTTCCTGCGCCCAGTACATGGCGAGATAGAACTGGCTTCCGCGGTTGTCGAGCTCACCGGTCGACCGCGACGGACCCTTGCTGTTCTCCAGGAGCTTGCCGGTGGCCGCGTCGAGCGTCTTGGCGAGAATCGTCGCCTTCGCATTGTCATTCTTGCGGCCCAGATCCTCCAGGCTCACCGCCAGCGCGAGGAACTCACCCAGTGAATCCCAGCGCAGGTGATTCTCTTCCAGCAGCTGCTTCACGTGCTTGGGCGCAGACCCACCGGCACCGGTCTCGTAGAGACCGCCGCCGGCCATCAACGGCACGATCGACAGCATCTTGGCACTGGTGCCGAGTTCCAGGATGGGGAAGAGGTCGGTGAGGTAGTCACGCAGGATGTTGCCGGTTGCCGAGATGGTGTCCAGACCCCGGATCAGGCGTTCCATCGTGTACCGGATCGCGCGCACCTGCGACATGATCTGGATGTCGAGACCCTCGGTGTCATGATCCTTCAGGTAGGTCCGCACCTTGCCGATCAGCTCGTTCTCGTGCGGGCGGTACGGATCGAGCCAGAACACCACCGGCATGCCGGAATCACGGGAGCGGGTGACCGCGAGCTTCACCCAATCCCGGATCGGGGCGTCCTTGACGATGCACATACGGAAGATGTCGCCCTCTTCGACATCCTGGGACAGCAGGATCTCGCCGGTGGCCACGTCGACGATGTTGGCGGAACCGGCCTCGGGGATCTCGAAGGTCTTGTCGTGGGAGCCGTACTCCTCGGCCTGCTGCGCCATCAGGCCGACGTTGGGGACCGTTCCCATCGTCGTCGGATCGAAGGCGCCGTTGGTCTTACAGAAGTTGACCATCTCCTGGTAGATCCGCGAGAAGGTGGATTCCGGGTTGACCGCCTTGGTGTCCTTGGGCCGGCCGTCGGCGCCGTACATCTTGCCACCGGCGCGGATCATCGCGGGCATCGACGCGTCGACGATGACATCGCTGGGGGAGTGGAAGTTGGAGATGCCGCGCGCCGAGTCGACCATCGCCAGCTCCGGGCGATGCTCGTGGCACTTGTGCAGGTCGTCGATGATCTCTTCCTTCTTCGACGCCGGCAGCGACTCGATCTTCGCGTACAGATCCGAGAGCCCGTTGTTGACGTTGACGCCGAGTTCGTCGAAGAGGTCACCGTGTTTGGCGAAGGCATCCTTGTAGAAGGTGCGCACGGCGTGGCCGAACACGATCGGGTGACTGACCCGCATCATCGTGGCCTTGACGTGCAGCGAGAACATCACGCCCGTCTTGTAGGCGTCCTCCATCTGCTCCTCGTAGAAGTCGATGAGGGCCTTCTTGCTCATGAACATGGCGTCGATGACGTCGCCGTCGGTGAGCGACACCTTCGGCTTGAGGACGATCGTCTCGCCGCCGGTGGTCACCAGTTCCATCTTGACGTCACGATCACCGTCGACGGTCATCGACTTCTCGCCGTGATAGAAGTCGCCGTGGCGCATGTGCGCGACGTGGGTGCGCGACGCCATCGACCAGTCACCCATCGAATGCGGGTGCTTCTGGGCGTACTCCTTGACCGCCTTCGGGGCGCGTCGATCCGAATTTCCCTCACGCAGAACGGGGTTGACTGCGCTACCCAGACACTTGGTGTAGCGGTCGCGGATCGCCTTCTCCTCGTCGGTCTTCGGGCTGCCCGGGAAGTCGGGGATCTTGTATCCCTTGGCCTGCAGTTCCTTGATCGCGGCCAGCAGCTGCGGCACCGACGCGGAGATGTTCGGCAGCTTGATGATGTTGGTGCTGGGGTCCTGGGTGAGCTTGCCCAGTTCGGCGAGGTTGTCGGGAACCTTCTGCTCGTCGGTGAGGTAGTCGGGGAACTCGGCCAGGATGCGGGCTGCGACGGAGATGTCAGTCGTCGCGACGTTGATGTCGGCGGCATCGGCGAACGCTCGGATCACCGGCAGAAAAGCGTGGGTCGCCAGCATGGGCGCTTCGTCGGTCAGCGTGTAGATGATGGTCGGTTTTTCCGCGCTCATAATCCGCCTTACTCTCCAGTCGTGGTCACGCAGCACCGGGATTCGTGTTGTCTCGGCGCTACCAGTATCGCGGTCGCGGCGACATCGTGCGTGTTGATGCGTTGTCTTGCTGTCGCCGCATCCGCGGCCCGCGGGTCGGGGTCCTCTCCGAGCTTACGACCCCGGCTCCGGCCACCGACACGTCACACGGATCTGATCGGGCGACATGGATCACATCAACGAGCGGGTTGTTCAGACGCCGCAATCGCCCGCTCGTCGACCGCGCTCCTGCTCACATCGACGGCGCCCGTCTCCGCGTTCACAGCGCTCGGCTTCCCGTTGACAGCGCTCGATGTCGTTGCGCCCGACGCCCCAGCACGTTCCAGCCTCACCCCACCAGGCCTCGACACCTCCTCGACGCCTCCCCGGCCGGCGCCTCGTCGAGCTCGACCGGCGTTTGAGAGAGCGCCGTCGGATTACGGCCGCAGTCTCGCCGCCACCTCGTCGGCGAGCGCGAGGCTCGACGTCAGTCCGGGCGATTCGATGCCGAACAGGTGGACCAGGCCCGGTATCCCGTGATCCGAGGGTCCGCGCACCGCGAAGTCCGCGTCCGGGTCACCGGGACCACTGATCTTGGGGCGGACGCCCGAGTAATCGGGATGCAGCGCGTGGTCGGGGAGTCCGGGCCAGTACCACCGGATCTCTTCGGTGAACGTATCCACGCGGTGGGGATCGACGGACAAGTCGATCTGCGCGGGATCGACGTCCCCCAGCCACTCGACGTCGGGGCCGAATCGCGCCCGGCCGTCGAGGTCGAGCGTCAGGTGGATACCGAGGCCGCCGGCCACCGGCACCGGGTAGATCAGGCGGGAGAACGGCGCGGTGCCGTGGTCCAGTCCGAAGTAGTTGCCCTTGGCAAAACGGCGCGACGGGATCTGCCCGGGCGGGAACCCGTCCAGTGCGGCGGCGACATCCCACGCCCCCAGCCCGGCGCAGTTGACGAGTGTCGCGCACCGGACCCGGAACGAGTCGCCGAGTTCGACCGTGATCGTCGCGTCGGCGCCGATCTCGCCGGCGACGAGCGGGCTGTGCACGACCACCGAGGCTCCGGCGTCCTCGGCGTCGCGGCGCAGCGCCTGCATCAAGCCGTGCCCGTCGACGATGCCCGTCGACGGGGACAGCACCGCCGCGACGGCTGACAGGTCCGGTTCCATCTCGGCCAGTTCGGGACCCTCGACGAGACGGAGATCGGTGACCCCGTTGGCGTGCGCGGCGGCGATGATGCGCTGAAGTTGTGGACGCTGATCCTCGGTGGTGGCCACGATCAGCTTGCCGAAGCGTCGGTGGGCCACACCGGCCTCGGCGCAGTAGCGATAGAGCATTTCGCGACCCGCGACGCACGCACGTGCCTTCAGGCTGCCGCGCGGATAGTAGATCCCGGAGTGGATGACCTCGGAATTGCGGGAGCTGGTCTTTGTCCCGATGGCGTCCTCGGATTCGACGATCACCACCTCGCGACCGTCGCGCGCCAGTCGCCGCGCCACCGCCAGCCCGACGACGCCGGCGCCGACCACCACGCATTCGACCTCGTCTGTCACCGGACTCCCTTCGGATGCCGCGGCCCGCTCGTCCGCCCGCCGTCAGGATAGCGTCGCCACCTCCGGGCGAGCCGAATTCACGACGCGGCGTCGTCTTCGTCGATCCGGAAGCCGACCTTCAGGGTCACCTGCGTGTGCGCGACGGCGCCGTCGACGACATGCCCACGCGTTCCGACGACCTCGAACCAGTCGACGTTCCGCGTCGTCTTCGTCACGCGCGCAATGGCATTGGCAATCGCCGCATCGGTACCCTCCGCCGATGAACCGACAACCTCGATGACCCGGTATACATGTTCGCTCATACCGCGATTCTGGCACCGACCCCATCGCACGCGGGCGAAGTTCGACCATCCGGTCCGCCGGCATGGTCGCCGCCACCGCGCCACCGTCGGTGCGCTACAACTGATTGGTCCATCCCCTCGGCACCCAAGGACAGGTCCATGCAGTATCTCGGCTCGCCCCTCGAGCTCGCTCACGGTCGCCCGTGGCGCAATCGGGTCGCGCTCGCACCGCTGACCAACCTGCAGAGCAATGCCGACGGAACGTTGTCCGACGACGAATACCGGTGGCTGGTTCGCCGCGCCGAGGGTGGATTCGGTCTGGTGATGACGTGCGCCGCGCATGTCAGTCCGGAGGGACAGACATTCCCCGGTCAGCTCGGCATCTGCGACGACACCCATCTCGACGGTCTGCGACGGCTCGCCACCGGTATCCGGTCCGCGGGTTCGGTGTCGGCGGTGCAGTTGCAGCACGGTGGCCGTCGCGCCGATCCGGCACTGTCCGGTCGGCCGGCGCTCGGGCCGTGGGACGATCCGCAACGCGGGGTGACCGCGCTGACCACCGACCAGATCGAACGCGTGATCGCCGACTTCGCCGACGCCGCGGTCCGGGCCGAACGGGCAGGCTTCGACGGCGTCGAGATCCACGGCGCCCACGGCTACCTGGTGGCCCAGTTCCTCGACGTCCGGCACAACCGCCGCACCGACCGTTTTGGAGGGTCGGCGGAGAACCGGTTCCGCATCGTGCACGAGATCATCGCCGCGATCCGGGCGGCGACCTCGTCGGATCTGCAACTGGGACTTCGACTTTCGCCGGAGAGGTACGGAATCGTACTCGACGAGGCCCGTGCGTTGGCCGGTGAGGTCCTGTCCGACGGACAACTGGATTACCTCGACCTCTCGCTGTGGGATGCGTTCAAGCGTCCCTACGAGGAGCAGCATTCCGACCGCCTCCTGATCGAGTACTTCGTCGACCTCCCACGTGGATCGACGCGACTCGGCGCGGCCGGCAAGATACTGGACGCACCGGGTGCACGTGAATGCCTGGAGCGCGGAGCCGATTTCGTGTTGATCGGAACCGGAGCCATCTTGCATCACGACTTCGCCCGTCACGTCGCCGCCGACGACGAGTTCCGGGCGATGGACACCCCGGTGCCCGAGCGTCACCTCGTGAACGAGTCGGTCGGTCCGCGCTTCGTCGACTATCTCGACGACCGGTGGGATGACTTTGTCATCCGCTAGATCCGTTCCCGCAGAACGAACCCCGACGCCGCAGGTCAGAGAACTGTTGCCGCCGAGCGCCCGAGCACAGCGTGATCGCGCCGAAGCCACCGATTGAATGCCTCGCCGTCCATGTCCGTGGCGTGCAGTCGGGGCAGCGCGTGACGATCATCCGAAGATGTCGCCGGTGTCGACACACTGGTACAGCCCACGGTGACATCACTGTCACGCAACAGGTTTCGCGTCGGAGCGTCGAAACGCCCGAACGGGAAGGCGAACTGGGTCACCGGCGCGTCGGCAAGTTCGGACACCGACCGGTTACCCGCGTCGATCTGATCGTGCCGGTCCGGCAACGTCATGTCGGTGAGCGAGACGTGGTCCAGAGTGTGACCACCGAGGGTGATCAACGGATGCCGGGCCAGTTCGGCGAACTGCTCACCGGTCACCGGAAGTCGTGAGCTGACGCCGATCTCGGGTTCACCAGCCCACTCCAGGAGGTGGTCGACGGCCGCGTCCTGCTCGTCGGGACCCAGCACAACGATGGCATCCCACAGGGTCCGGAACAGCTGTTGCCGCCGGTTTCTCGGTTCTTCGGCATCGGCACGCCATCCGGCGCTATCGGCAACCGCACCCCAGCCATCGGTCGAGGTGAACGTCTGCCTGCCGGTTCCGAACGGGAGGTCGAGGATCTCGGGGAGAGTGGTCGGACCGAGGATCGCCCGCTGCAACGCATCCCACCAGAACTCGCGCCTGCGGTCGACGGCGTTGCCGACCACGAAGATCGTCGCGGGTATGTCGTACTTCTCCAGGATCGGCAGTGCGACAAGAAGATTGTCGACGTAGCCGTCGTCGAAGGTCACCGCGAGCCGGGAACCGTCCCGCGTGTAGCCGTCCTCGTCGGCGAAATCCGCGAGCGGCACCGCCGCACGCGCCTCGGCGAGGACGGCCATCTGATCGTCGAAGTGCTCGGGTGCGATGCAGATCGCCCATGGGTCGCAGGCCTCGGCACAGACGCAGTGATACATCAGGATCCCGCCGCGCGGCCGCAACCGCCGAATCCGGCGCCTGACCGCGGCGGCCGCGGCTCTACTTCTCGACATAGATCACTGTCTCGGTGCCATCGCCCGATTCGACGACGTCCTCGCGGACGGTCATGCCGGCGAAGTGCGCAAGAAACTCCTCCCGCGGCAATTGCAGTGCGGGGATGGCCTTGTCGTTGTCGACGCGCATCTCACTGTCCCCGAGTGGAACCGACAGCACGATTGCGAGACGGTCACCGGAGGAGGCCACGGCGTTGGCCATGATGCGCCGCCACCCCCAGTTGTGTTCGAGCACCCGCGGCAGCAGCACCCGTCCGGAACCCCCGACGCGGTCGGCGATGTCTGCGACGTCGACCTCGGCCCAGTTCTCGATGACCGGAGCAGCCTCGCCCGGACCCGCGCCGACCGGGCCGACGTCAGCACTCAGGAACTCTGTCGCCGCCTGCAGTGCCGGGTCATCGTCAGCCAGAGCTGCCTCGGTGGCGGCTTCGACGGCCGGGGCGAGCACGGTCGGTTGCCGCTGCCCCAGATCGCCCTTGCGAGCCGCAATGGTGATGATGACCGGGTACTCCGGGTCCACCACGTCGAGTTCGCTGCGGCGCAGTTCACCCTCGGCCATGCCGTAGAGAAAGGTGGTGGCCGACAACACGTTTCCGCGTGTTCGGACGTCGACGTTCCCCGGCGGGAAGGCCAGACCGAACAGCCGGTTCGCCGAGAGTTCGGTGAATGACCAGTACCAGGTGGAGTTCCACACCGGATCTGCGATCTGGCTGATCCCCGGCGCGGTGCACAGCAGAACACCACCGGGTTTGAGAATGCGGTAGATGGTTCGGATCGCCGAGGGCAGATCGAAGATCATCTGCAGCGTCTGCGTCAGAATGATGCAGTCGTAAGTATTGCTCGGCACACTCGGCGCGTCGGTCAGGTCGTCGACGTAGGTGGCGCCGGGTTCCTCGACGATGTTCAGCATGTCCGAGCGGGTCACCCCGCGACCGAACCGCTCGGTGTAGGTGCGTTCCCCGACCTCGAGGACCGCACCCGTGATGAGGTCGGCGCTGCGTTCCAGGAAGCTCTCGATGTAGTAGCGGTCGACGGGACGGCCGCGTTCGAAGCCGTACTCGCGGCAGATGGGCTGGGTGCGGCGGAGGTCTCCGAATCGCACCTTTCCGACTCGGGGGCGTTGCCGCCGCTCGGCCAGTATCCGAATGACGCGACGGTAGTTGGCCTCACCGAGTACGGACTGCACCAGTGCACTCCGGTTGCGCTGCAGAACTGTCATGGACCTTCCGATTCGATGTGCCGGTCACGCCGGTCACTTACTCGATCACATGATCAAGAACGCTGCGTGCCGGGTACGTGCTCACCGTCAGTTAGGGTCACCTTATCTCACCGGCTCACCGTCGCCGATCGGGACCGCGCGCCGACAACCTTCGCGATCCACCCCCACCGCCACCACACCCCTCTAATGTGTGTGCCAGGGCACACATCACGGCGCCCGCGCGTCACAGAAGAGTCAGGGGAGTTCATTGACCACCAGCACTCAAACGTCGAGCGATCTGACGACCGAACCACTGCGGTCCCGCCGTAACCACTGGAACAACCAGGTGCACCGGCACGCCTTCATGACGCCCGACCGCCCGGCTCTCCGATTCCAGGGTCAGACCACGACGTGGCGCGAACTCGACGAACGCAGTCGGGCCTTCGGTGCCGCGCTCAGCCGTAACGGCGTGCAGTTCGGTGACCGCATCCTGATGGCGCTACTCAATCGCACCGAGTACGTCGAGGCGGTCCTCGGCGCCAACGTGATCGGCGCCATCCCGGTCCCGGTCAACATCCGGATGAGCCCGGCAGAGGTCGGCTTCCTGGCCACCAACAGCGGCGCCAAGGTGGTGGTCACCGAGACGCTGCTCGCCCCGCTCGCCGCCGCGGTCAACGCATCGATCGGCGGAATCGACACCACCATCGTCGTCGGCGGCAGCGACAATCCTGAGCACCTCGACTACGAGACGCTGCTCGCCGACGGGTCGGCCGACCTGCCCGAGGTCGACGTCCCCGAAGACACCGTCGCGCTCATCATGTACACCTCCGGCACCACCGGAAAACCCAAGGGTGCCATGCTGACCCACCAAAATCTGCAGGCACAGGCGGTGACCACGATCAGTGCCGCCCAGGACCACACCGACGACGACGTCGCCTCGGTGGTGCCGCCCATCTTCCACATCGCCGGCCTGGCCGCCTTTGCGCCGGTCTTCTACCGGGGCGTGACCTCGGTGATCCACCCGCTGGGCGCCTTCGACCCCGACGACATGCTCGACACCCTCGAACGCGAGGGTGTGACGTCGGTGTTCATGGTGCCGGCGCAGTGGCAGGCGGTCTGCGCCGCACAACAGGCTCGGCCGCGAAACCTGAAGTTGCGCACCATCAGTTGGGGTGCGGCGCCGGCTTCGGACTCCGTGCTCAACGCCATGAGCGACAGTTTCCCGCAGGCATTGAACATGACGGCGTTCGGGCAGACCGAGATGTCACCGGTCACCTGCATCCTCGAAGGCAAGGACGCGCTGCGCAAGATCGGATCGATCGGCAAGGTCGTTCCCGCGGTGACCGCACGCATCGTCGATCCGATGATGAACGATGTCAAACCAGGCGAGGTCGGCGAGATCGTCTACCGGGGCCCGAACCTGATGAAGGGGTACTGGGACAATCCGCAGGCCACCGCGGACGCCTTCCGCGGTGGGTGGTTCCACTCCGGAGACCTGGTGCGCGAGGATGAGGACGGCTTCCTCTACGTCGTGGACCGGGCCAAGGACATGATCATTTCCGGCGGTGAGAACGTCTACTGCGCGGAGGTCGAGAATGTCCTCTACGGCCATCCCCACATCTCCGAAGCCGCGGTGATCGGTCGGGCGCATGAGAAGTGGGGAGAGGTACCGGTCGCGGTAGTGGTGTTGGCCGAGGGAATCGAGGATGTGACCCTCGACGCCATGGCCGGCTACCTCGACGAGAACCTGGCCCGTTTCAAACAGCCCAAGGACCTGATCATCGTCGACGAATTGCCCCGCAATGCCGGCGGCAAGGTGGTCAAGCCCCGCCTGCGAGAGAGCTATGGCAGCAAGGACATCGGCCTGAATCGCTGACAAAACCCGTCGAGTGGGCGCCCATTCCCGTCGAGTGGGCGCCCATTCCCGTCGAGTGGGCGCGCCACCCCGCCGGGCATGAGCCTCAGCTGTAGTCGTAGAAGCCCTTGCCGGTCTTCTTGCCGAGGTATCCGGCCTCGACCATGCGGCGCAGCAGCGGCGGCGGCGCGAGGTGCGGCTCACGGAACTCGTCGAACAGCGACTCGGCCACGTCGAGCACCACGTCGAGGCCGACGGTGTCGCTCAGGGTCAGCGGGCCCATCGGATGCGCGCACCCGTTGACCATGCCGGCGTCGATGTCCTCCTTGGAGGCGTACCCGCTCTCATACATCCGGATTGCGCTGACCAAATACGGGATGAGCAGCGCGTTGACGACGAATCCGCCGCGATCACCGGCCGCGATGGTCGTCTTGCCGAGGTGATCGCGGGCGTAGGTGGTGACGGTCTCGATCGCCTGAGGTGAGCTCGCGAGGCTGGAGATGATCTCGACGAGCGGCATCACCGGCACCGGGTTGAAGAAGTGGACACCGACCACGCGGGAGGGGTCGGCGACGTCCTTGGCGATCCGGATGATCGGGATCGAGGAGGTGTTGGTCGCCAGAATCGCTTCCGGCGAGGTGACCTTGTCGAGTTCGGCAAAGAACCCGACCTTCAGCGATTCGATCTCCGGCAATGCCTCGATGACCAGTTCGCGGTCTGCGAAGTCGGCAACCGAGGTCGTCAGGTGCAGCCGCGACAGTGCTTGTGCGGCATCGTCTTCGGTGATCTTCGACTTACTGACGGCGCGACCGAGTGACTTCTCGATGCGGGCCCGCGCGCCGTCGGCGGCCTCCTGATCGCGCTCGAGAACCAGTACGTCGTCACCCGCCCGGATGGCAACCTCGGCTATTCCCGCGCCCATGGTGCCGCCGCCGACAACTCCGAGCTGTGTCATATGAATCCTCCAGGTGATCGGTGATCGCTCGTGGTCAGCCTAGGACATCGCCTGCAGCGAAGGACGTCACACCCTTGACAACGTACAACCAATCAGTTGTATATTGGGGAGGTGAACGACACCGACGAGGACCGGGCCGATGCCCTGTTCCACGCGCTGTCCGACCGCACCCGCCGCGACATCCTGCGGCGCGTTCTGGCCGGGGAGCATTCGGTGTCGACACTCGCGGCCGCCTACGACATGAGCTTCGCGGCCGTCCAGAAACACGTGGCGGTCCTGCAACGCGCCGGACTGATCACCAAGCGCCGCCGCGGCCGTGAACAACTCGCGTCCGGAGACGTCGACGCCGTGCGCGCCGTCGCCGACATGCTGACCGATCTCGAACACATCTGGCGTGGCCGGATCGCCCGCATCGACGACCTGATCGCGGACGAATCACCGCACGCCACCAGCGATCACCAGCAATCACCACAACCGACACCCCCAGCATCAGAAGAGGACTGACACCATGCCCGTCACCGACGTCACCCACGATCTCGACACCCGAACCCTCACCATCACCGCGGAGTTCGCCGCCCCGCCGAGCCGCATCTGGCAGATCTACGCCGATCCGCGGCAGCTCGAAAAGATCTGGGGCCCACCCGAATACCCGGCGACCGTGGTCGATCACGACCTCACCACAGGTGGACGGGTCACCTACTACATGACCGGTCCGGACGGTGGAAAGTTCGCCGGATACTGGCTCGTCGACACCGTCGACGAACCCCATGGCTTCACCTTCCGTGACGGATTCGCCAATGAGGACTTCACCCCCATCGATTCCCTCCCGCTATCGCGCAACACCTACACGTTCACCGAACGGGACGGGACCACCGTCGCCACGTACACCAGCACGTTCGACACCGCCGAAGGTCTCCAGAAGGTCTTGGACATGGGCGTCGTCGAGGGATCGACCGGCGCCATCAACCAGATCGACGGGTTCATCGCGGCCTGAGCGCAGGTCCGGCGCACCCCATCGACGGCCTCACGCGTACCTCTACGCTGATCGTGGGGAACCATCACGGTTCCTCACGATCAGCGCAGAGGAGTGAACCGATGACCATCGCGTATGTGATCGCCGGATCCGAGGCGACCGGCGGCGCCGGACTCCAGGCGGACCTGCGGACTTTCGCTCAACTGGGCACCTACGGTGTCGGCACGATCACCTGCATCGTGTCCTTCGATCCGAACAACGGGTGGGCCCATCGATTCGTACCCGTCGACGCAGCGGTCATCGCCGACCAGATCGAGGCCGCCACCGTCACCCACGCACCCGATGTGGTGAAGATCGGCATGCTGGGTACGCCCACGACGATCGAGACCGTCGCCGAGGCACTGCGCAGTCGTACGTGGCGTCACGTCGTGGTCGACCCCGTCCTCATCTGCAAGGGGCAGGAACCGGGGGCTGCGCTCGACACCGACAACGCCCTGCGCGAGCAGGTCCTGCCGCTGGCGACGGTGGTGACCCCCAACCTGTTCGAGGCCGCAACACTGGCCGGCATGGACGAGCTGACCACGGTCGACGACCTCGCCGAGGCGGCGCGCCGCATCGCCGATCAGGGCCCGCAGACCGTGATCGTCAAGGGTGGTGTCGGCCTTTCCGGCGACGACGCGGTCGACGTCGTGTGGAACGCCGGCGCCATCTCGGTGCTCCGCGCACCCAAGGTCGGCCAGGAGCGCGTGTCGGGCGCCGGGTGCGTCTTCGCCGCCGCCACCACCGCCGAACTCGCCAAGGGTGCCGACATCGTCGACGCCGTCGCCACCGCGAAGGAGTTCACCCACGGCGGGATCGTGAGCCGACTGTCGTCGTCGGCGCCGTTCGACGCGGTGTGTCCGCGGCCGTGAGTCGAGCCGCACCGTCGACCTACAATCCGGTCGGGTAGAAGAACGCGCGGTAGGTGGTCAGGCTTCCTGAGAGGTTGGCGTCGTAGACGAGGTGTCCTCGGGCATCGAACCGGGAGAGGTGGCCGGTCGTGCCCCAGCCCCCGAACACCGAACCGTCGGCGAGCGTCTGGATGTTACCCATCGCCCACGCGGTCAGACGCTGCGGATACTTCCACCGCGATACCAGGCGCACCACGTCGTGCGCGAAGTCCGGTCGCGTGCACCGGGCCCACGACCACTGTCATCCCCACCACGACCGCACAGCGCTACGGCCATGCGCCGCAACACAATTCTCCTCATGGAGCGTGATGCCATCAAGCCCGGAATCCGGCACATCACGTTTCGGCTCGCACTGGGCGCAACCACTGATCGATGACGCCGATCAATGCCACGAATCTCGGTCATTCTCACGCGGGCGCCGCGTCGCTAGCCTCGGGTTCACGCCATGGTCACCTCCCGCAACGCCCACCCCGATCTGCACGCCCCGCACGACGACGGAGGTGCGTACGAACGTCCGCCTCGCCCGCTTCCGACGCCGCGCCGGATCATCGCCGACTTTGGCACGAGCTACGCCACCAACGGCCTGATCGGCCTGATCTTCTCCGCGTCCGGACCGGTCGCCGTCATTCTGGCCGCCGGGGCTGCGGGTCACCTGGATCGGGCCGTGCTGTCGTCGTGGATCTTCGGCGTGTTCGCACTCAACGGTGCGCTGACGATCCTGGCCAGTTGGGTCTACCGCACGCCCCTCGCGTTCGCGTGGACCATTCCCGGGACCGTCCTCGTCGGCTCCTCGCTGCAGCATCTGTCGTGGCCCGAGGTTCTCGGCGCCTTCGTGGTGACCAGTCTGCTGATCACCGCGATCGGGCTCACCGGGCAGGTTCGGCGGGTGATGTCGGCGTTGCCGCAACCGATCGTGATGGCCATGGTCGCCGGCGTGTTCCTGCAGTTCGGCATCAACATCTTCCGGTCGCTGGACGACGATCCCGGGATCGCCGTACCGATCGTCGTGGTGTTCGTGGTGCTGTTGGCCTACCGGCGGCTGGGACGATTCATCCCGCCGATCATCGGCGCACTGGTGGCCGGGGCCCTCGCCGTTGCGGTGAGCGGTCGATTCCATCTCGCCACCACGCCCACCACATGGCTGGCCACGCCCGCACTGCAAGCGCCGCAGTTCGGCATCCAGGCCTGCCTCGAGTTGGTCATCCCCCTGGCCATCACCGTGATCGTCGTCCAGAACGGGCAGGGCACGGCCGTGCTCGAATCCGCCGGGCACCGCACCCCGGTCAACGTCGTCACCATCGCCTGCGGCATGTTCTCCGGGATGGCGGCCGCCGTCGGTGCCGTGTCGAGTTGCCTCGCCGGGCCGACCAACGCGTTGCTGGTCGCGGGTGGACAGCGCGAACGCCAGTACACCGCGGCGCTGACCTTCGGGATCCTGGCCATCGTCGTCGGCCTGGCCGCACCGCTGTTCGTCGACCTGATGCTCGCCACACCTGCGGCATTCGTGGCGACTGTCGGCGGACTGGCACTCCTCGGCGCACTTCAGAATGCGTTTCGCACCGCGTTCTCCTCGCGGTGCACCCTGGGTGCGCTGGTCACCCTGCTGGTGACGATCTCCGGCGTCGACCTGCTGAACATCGGAGCGGCGTTCTGGGGTCTGCTCGCCGGACTGCTGGTGTCGTGGGCCGCCGAGCGCGAGGATGTCCGGCCGGCGCGCGCCGGCTGACCCCGACGCAGGCACACCTCCGGCGCCCGGTGAGCACCGAGGCGTTCCGCGTTCAGAGGAGCCCCGGGCGCGCCATCACGAGAACTCTCACGCCGCGTCGGCGTCATCGGTCTCCCCGACCGGGGCGCTGCGCACCGCGTCGACACCCGTCACCGCCTCCGCGACCACCGGCACCATCCGTCGGCCGACCTGGGTATCGAGCAACGTGCCCTTCGGCCCGGCAAGATCCGGTAGCTGCTTGGGGCGGTAACCGTCGTCGCCGATGATCCGTACCTCCGCCGAGTTCGCCACCGCCGCCCGCGGGGCGATGGCGCGGGTGATCCGTCGTCCCCAGTACGCCTTCCACGAGCGCCTCATCGGCACGCACGCGGACTCCCGCGGCAAGGGAGCGCGCTGCCGTGTCGACGCCGGGTCGATCTCGACGCCGTGCTGGGTCGCCTTGTCGAGCATCCATCCGAGGGTGATCGCATCCAGTCCGCCGGCCATCTGCCCACCGCCACCGACGTCGCAGTGCACGCCGGCGAACCACACCTGTTCGATGATCTGGTCCTCGCGCCCGCGTGACCACAGCGTCGGCGCGAACTGTTTGCGTCGCTCGTCGATCGCCACCGCGTGGTATCCGGCCCGCACGGCCGGGTGCAGCGCAGTGTCGAGGAATCGATACTTCGCGTCCTGCGAGCCGAAGAACGCACCCGGGATCCCCAACGTGCCGACCGTGTCCCACACGCCGACCATCTCGACGTGAGCGTCGACGAGGTCGGCCGGCCGCTGCGCCCACGCGGATCTGCCGTCGCGCGCGCGATAGGCGTGGAAGGCATTCGCCACCTGATCGGGCGTGGCGAGGCCCTCGGGCAGACCGCAGTAGGCAATCATCCCGCCGAGAGTGCGCGCGGTGTACGCGCCGCGGCTGAAACCGAACAGGTAGATCGAGTCGCCCGGCACGAAGCAGTTGGCGATCTTCTCGTAGCCCTCGCGGACGTTCTCCACCAGTCCGACCCCGAAGGCCCCGCCCCGCAACCGTGACAGGAAGCCACCGGCGCGCCCGACGCCCTCGTCGTAGAACGGTTGCTGCGCATCGGATTTGACCAGCGCCGTATACAGCCGATAAACATTGGTGTCAGTCGCCGGGCCGTCCCACGTCCCGTCGCAGCAGTAGATGATCTTCTTGCTCATGAAAGATCCTCGAGTCCGGTGATGCCTGCCGGCGACGTGCTCGTCGTCGTGCGACGAGCCTAGGATCGTAACCGCAAGCGGCACATGAGTAGTCGACTACTCGATTCGCCGCGATCCACCCTCGTCAGCACACCCGGCGACACCTCAGCGGCACACCGCACCTTGCGACGCCGAGGCCACCAACTTGATGTACTTGGCCAGCACCCCACGTGTATACCTCGGCGGGAGGGGAGTGAAATCGACTGCACGGGAATCAAGTTCGTCGGCATCGACCAGGATGTCAAGGGTACCCGCACCGACGTCGAGGCGAATCCGGTCGCCGTCCCGCACGAAGGCGATCGGACCGCCGTCGACGGCCTCAGGGGCCACATGCCCGACGCAGAGTCCGGTGGTCCCGCCGGAGAATCGTCCGTCGGTCATCAGGAGTACGTCCTTGCCCAGGCCCGCTCCCTTGATGGCGCCAGTGATCGCGAGCATCTCGCGCATTCCCGGGCCACCCTTGGGTCCCTCGTAGCGGATCACCACGACGTCGCCGGCGGCGATGGTGCCGTCCTCGAGCGCGTCCATCGCCGCTCGCTCCCGGTCGAAGACCCGGGCGGTGCCCTCGAAGACGTCCGAATCGAAGCCCGCCGACTTGACCACCGCACCCTCGGGGGCGAGCGATCCCTTCAGGATGGTGATCCCGCCCGTGGGATGGATCGGGGACGACAAGGCGCGCAGCACCTTTCCGTCCGGGTCCGGCGGCGCGACCGCGGCCAGGTTCTGCGCCACCGTCTTTCCGGTCACGGTCAGGCAGTCCCCGTGCAACAGGCCGGCATCAAGCAACGCCTTCATCACGACCGGAACGCCGCCGATGCGGTCCACGTCGGTCATCACGTGCCGTCCGAAGGGTTTGACGTCGGCGAGGTGCGGCACCCGAGCACCGATTCGGGCGAAGTCCTCCAGTGACAGTTCGACCTGCGCCTCGTAGGCGATCGCCAGGAGGTGCAGCACCGCATTGGTGGACCCGCCGAAGGCCATCACCACCGCGATCGCGTTCTCGAAGGCCTCCCGGGTCATGATGTCGCGGGCGGTGATCCCGCGGCGCAACAACTCGACGACCGCCTCACCGCTGGCGCGCGCATACCCGTCACGACGACGATCCGGTGCCGGGGGAGCGGCACTGCCCGGCAGTGACATGCCGATGGCCTCGGCAGCGCTCGCCATCGTGTTCGCCGTGTACATGCCGCCGCATGCGCCCTCGCCCGGGCAGATGGAGCGTTCGATGGTGTCCACGTCGTCGCGGCTCATCAGCCCGCGGACGCACGCGCCGACTGCTTCGAAGGCGTCGATGATGGTGACCTGATGTTCCGCGCCGTCCGACAGCGTGGCAAACCCCGGCAGGGTCGACCCCGCGTAGAGGAAGACACTCGCCAGGTCGAGTCGGGCCGCGGCCATCAACATCCCGGGCAGCGACTTGTCGCACCCGGCGAGCAGCACCGATCCGTCGAGGCGTTCGGCACTCATCACGGTCTCGACGCTGTCGGTGATGACCTCGCGCGACACCAGGGAGAAGTGCATGCCCTCGTGGCCCATGGAGATCCCGTCGGACACCGAGATGGTGCCGAACTGCAGCGGATATCCGCCGGCGGCGAACACCCCTTCCTTCACCGCGGTGGCCAGCCGGTCCAGGGACAGGTTGCACGGGGTGATCTCGTTCCACGACGACCCGACCCCGACCTGCGGTTTGACCCAGTCGTCGTCACCCATGCCGACCGCGCGGAGCATGCCGCGGGCGGCGGTCTTCTCCAGTCCGTCGGTGACGTCGCGGCTGCGGGGCTTGATGTCGACCCGGTCGTCGGGCTGGTGGCTCATGAAAGCCACCTTAGGCGCGGCGCAACGGCGTCGGGGGGACCTTCGTCCCCGCCGGCGACGGCCACCTCACCGGCGTCGGCACACCCCGGTTACGGTGACGCGGAGAAGCGCACCTCGGTGCCGCGAGTCTCGTTGTCCGACAGACGAAGTACCTGGCACCTCCGGATCGATCGCCGAGTTGCGCTGCGAGGCAACACCACAGCACCGCTCGGGTGTCGATCCCAACCGGTTGAGCTGGGCCAGAGAATCATTCACGTTCGTCGGAGTTGAATCGGCGTCAACTCGCCGATCCCATGCGCCAACCATCGATGGTGACAACGGGCATTGCTCGGAATATCCGGGGGAGCCGACACCTTCGCCGGCCATAGTGACGAAGACCACATCTCCGACGCCGCCGAGGTCCACATGTCCTGGTGCCGCCCGGATTCGTCGGCCACCGGCACGCTCGAACGCGACATCGCAGGTCGGCGTGTCCGAACCGTACTCGCGCGTACGATAACGATCCGCAACAATCGACCGCGGGTTCGCCACCGGCGTCCCACTCCGCCGAACCGAGACACTCGACGCAGCGACGGTGCTACCGTCCGCCCCGAGTGCTGTGCGACCACCACGGTCCATCGGCCTGACGACGAAGAGAAGGGAGTCGGTGATGTTCGCCCGCATTGCCATCGTGAACCGAGGCGAAGCCGCCATGCGACTCATCCACGCCGTCCGCGGCCTGTCCGCCGAGACCGGACAGCCCATCGAGGTGGTCGCCCTACACACCGATGTCGACAGCAACGCGACCTTCGTGCGCGAAGCCGACATCACCTACGACCTGGGCCCGGCGGCCGCACGCCCCTACCTCAACATGGACCTGCTCGAACGAGCCCTCCTCGAGACCGGCGCCGACGCTGCATGGGTCGGCTGGGGCTTCGTCGCCGAGGACCCCGTCTTCGCCGAGCTCTGCGACCGCATCGGCGTGACCTTCGTCGGCCCGTCGGCCGAGGCGATGCGCAAACTGGGCGACAAGATCGGCGCCAAGCTCATCGCCGAGGAGGTCGGTGTCCCCGTCGCCCCGTGGAGTCGTGGAGGCGTCGACACCATCGACGAAGCCGTCGCAGCGGCCAAGGACATCGGATACCCACTGATGCTCAAGGCGACCGCCGGCGGTGGCGGTCGAGGTATCCGCAAGGTCTCCGACGACTCCGAACTCCGCGACGCCTACGAGCGCACGCGCGACGAGGCCGCCCGCGCCTTCGGCAGCGGCGTGGTCTTCCTCGAGCGTCTGGTGACCGGCGCCCGCCACGTCGAGGTCCAGGTGATCGCCGACGGGCAGGGCACGGCATGGGCACTCGGCGTCCGTGACTGCTCGGTGCAGCGACGCAATCAGAAGATCATCGAGGAATCCGCCTCACCGGTGCTCGCACCCGAGCAGGTCCTCGAACTCAAGACCTCCGCCGAACGGCTCGCGGTGGCCGTCGGCTACCGTGGCGCGGCCACCGTCGAGTTCCTCTATCACCCGGGCGAGAAGCTGTTCGCCTTCCTGGAGGTCAACACCCGACTGCAGGTGGAGCATCCGATCACCGAGGTCACCACCGGCTTCGACCTGGTACGCGCGCAGTTGCGGGTCGCCTCCGGTGAACGTCTCGAGGGTGAACCGCCGGCCGAACGCGGCCACGCCATCGAGGCCCGGCTCAACGCCGAGGATCCCGACCGCGACTTCGCACCCGCCCCCGGGCGGATCGCCCGTCTCGATCTGCCCGCCGGTCCCGGCATCCGCGTCGACACCGGCGTCAGCGAGGGCGACACCATCCCCGCCGACTTCGACTCGATGATCGCCAAGATCATCGCCTACGGCCGCGACCGCGACGAGGCACTCGGCCGGTTGCGCCGCGCGATGGCCCAGACCCGCGTCATCATCGAGGGCGGCGCGACCAACAAGAGTTTCGTTCTCGAACTGCTCAACCAGCCCGAGGTGATCGACGGCAGCGCCGACACCGGCTGGATCGACCGGGTCCGCACCGAGGGCCGCCTCATAGCGTCCCGCCATTCCGCGGTCGCCCTGGCCGCCGCGGCCATCGACGCCTACGAGGAAGAGGAATCCCTCGAACGTCAGCGGCTGCTGTCCACCGCATCCGGTGGTCGGCCGCAGGTCCAGCACGACAGTGGCCGCCCGTTGGACCTGAAGCTGCGCGGCGTCGGTTACCGCGTCCGCGTGGCGCGCATCGGTGCCCATCGCTTCCGTGTCGGCATCGAGGCCGGCACCGAGTCCCGCACCGCCGACGTCGACCTCGAACGTTTCGACGCGCATGCCGCGCAGATCGTCCTCAACGGGGTCCGCTACCGCCTGGTGACCGACACCCACGGACCGATCCACCTCGTCGACGTCGACGGCGTGACGCACCGCGTCAGCCGCGACGAGGGTGGCGTGGTCCGATCACCGGCACCCGCACTCGTCGTCGCCACCCCGCTGGAGGTCGGCGCCGAGGTGGAGGCCGGAGCTCCCGTCCTGGTGCTGGAGAGCATGAAGATGGAGACCGTGCTGCGGGCACCGATGCGGTCGCGGCTAAAGGAATGCCTGGTGTCGGTCGGTACGCAGGTGGAGACCGGTGTCCCGCTGCTGCGTCTGGAACCGCTCACCGACGACGAGGAGGAGGATTCGGTCGAGGCGGCCGAGGCCGCCGTCGACATCGAGTTGCCGGAAGTCCCCGCCGACCTGTCGGCCGAGGTCCGCACCGCTCGCGGGCTCGAGGATCTGCGCAGCCTGCTGCTCGGCTACGACGTCGATCCGCACGACCGCACCCGCCTGCTCGATGACTACCGCTCGGCCCGGCGTGAGGCGATCGAGGACGCGCGCCGTCCCATCGCCGACGAACTCGAGCTGATCACCGTGTTCTCCGATCTGGCGCGCCTGAGCCAGAACCGCCCGTCGGGTGAGGGGATCGGCGACGAACGCGTGCACAGCGCGCGGGAGAGCTTCCACACCTACCTGCAGAGCCTCGACGCCGAACGCGACGGGCTGCCCGAGGCCTTCCACGCCGCGCTGCGTCGCGCACTCGTGCACTACGGCATCGACGATCTGGAACGCACGCCCGAACTCGAGGCCGCGGTGTTCCGCATCTTCCTCGCCCTGCAGCGTCCGTCGGATTCGGTCACCGTCATCACCGCGCTGCTACGGCAGTGGTTGAGCGAACCCGCGCCCCGCGACGAGCTCAGCGACACCGTCGGCGCCGCGCTGGACCGTCTGGTCGCCGCATCCAAGGTGCGCTTCCCGGCGATCGCCGACCTCGCCCGCGGCGTCATCTACGCCTGGTACGGCCAGCCACTGCTGCTGCGTAGCCGCGCGCGGGTGAACAACACCGTCCGCGATCAGTTGCGTTACCTCGACGCCACCCCCGACGCCGCCGATCGTGCCGAGCGGATCGCCGAGATGGTCGGCAGCACCGAACCACTGGTTCGGCTGCTGGGTCAGCAGATGACCCGCGGCAAGGGCGACAACTCCGTCCTGCTCGAGGTCCTCACTCGCCGGTACTACGGCAACAAGGGCCTGACCAACATTCGCGTCCAGCAGACCGGCGCGGCCGGTTTCGTGGTCGCCGAACGTGCCGGCTCGAGCCTCATCTCGACCGCCGTCGGATTCGACGAATTGGGCGGCGCGCTGGCCGGTTTGGCGGATATCGCCCGCGACAGCGTCTCCGTCGACGCCGACATCTACCTCCGGTGGGAGCAACGACCCGACGACTTCGACGCCATGGCGAGCGCCCTGGAGGAGGTCATCGCCGGCAGCGGGTTGCCGCCCCAGGTCCACCGCGTCACGACCACGGTCGCCGGCATCGACGGTGCCCGGATGCACCATCACTTCACCTTCCGCCCCTCGGCCACCGGCATGTCCGAGGAGCGCCTGATCCGCGGCCTGCATCCCTACATCGCCCAGCGCATGCAGATGGAACGGTGGCGCAAGTTCGATCTCACCCGTGTCGCCTCGGCCGACGACGAGGAGATCTACCTGTATCGCGCTGTTGCCAAGGACAATCCGTCCGACGACCGGCTCGTCGCCTTCGCGCAGGTGCGCGACCTCACCGAGTTGCGCGACGACGATGGCCACCTGCTCACACTGCCGTCGGCCGAGGCCACTCTCGCATCGTGTGTGGACTCGCTGCGACGGGCCCTGCGCGGCGCGGGCAGGAGCGCCGACACCAACCGCATCATCATGTACATCTGGCCGCCCATCGAGGCCGGCGACGACACCTTCCGGGTGATCGCCGACTACATCCGGGCGACCACCGTCGGGGTGGGACTCGAGGAGGTCCTACTGATCGGACGGCGCCGCGATGCCGACTCCGGCGAGCTGTCCAAGATCGCAGTTCGCTTGTCGGTCAACGCCACCGGTGGTTTCGACGTCGTGGTTGGCGAACCCACCGACGAGCCGATCGCACCGGTCGATGCCTACCGCCAGAAGGTGCTGCGGGCCGCCAAGCGCAACACCGTGTACCCCTACGAACTGGCCGCGATGCTCGGCGACTTCGCCGAGTACGATCTCGACGCCGAGCAGACCCTGGTACCGGTCGAGAGGCCGGCAGGACGCAACACCGCGGCGATGGTCGCCGGTGTCATCACCACCACCAGCGAGAAGTACCCCGAGGGCATCACCCGCGTCATCCTCCTCGGTGACCCGACCAAATCCCTTGGCGCACTGTCGGAACCGGAGTGTGCGCGAGTGATCGCGGCACTCGATCTGGCCGAGCGGATGCAGGTTCCGCTGGAGTGGTTCGCCCTCTCCTCGGGCGCCCGGATCTCGATGGAGTCCGGCACCGAGAACATGGACTGGGTGGCCCGGGCACTCAAGCGTGTCGTCGAGTTCACCCAGGACGGTGGCGAGATCAACATCGTCGTCGCCGGCATCAACGTCGGTGCGCAGCCGTACTGGAACGCCGAGGCGACCATGCTGATGCACACCAGGGGCATCCTGGTGATGACCCCGGATTCGGCGATGGTGCTCACCGGTAAGCAGTCGCTGGACTTCTCCGGTGGCGTCTCGGCCGAGGACAACTTCGGCATCGGTGGTTACGACCGCGTGATGGGCCCCAATGGCCAGGCCCAGTACTGGGTACCGAACCTGACCGCGGCCCGCGATCTGTTGATGTCGCATTACGATCACACCTATGTGGTTCCGGGGGAGCCCACACCGCGTCGGGCGATCACCGGCGACCCGATCGATCGCGACGTGTCGGATTATCCGCATGTCCTGGCCGGCAGCGACTTCACCACGGTCGGTCAGATCTTCTCCCCGCTGACCAACCCGGATCGCAAGAAGCCCTTCGATATTCGTACCGTGATGCGGGCGCTTGCCGATCAGGACCACGCGGTCCTCGAACGCTGGGCCGGAATGGCCGACGCCGAGACCGCGGTCGTGTGCGATGTACACCTCGGCGGAATCCCGGTGTGCCTCTTGGGTATCGAGTCCCGCGAAGTTCAACGTCGCGGATACACACCCACCGACGGCCCGGACACCTACACCGCAGGCACGCTGTTCCCGCAGTCGTCGAAGAAGGCGGCCCGTGCCATCAACGTGGCCAGCGGCAACCGTCCGCTGGTGGTCCTGGCCAACCTGTCCGGATTCGACGGATCGCCCGAGTCGCTGCGCAAACTGCAGCTGGAATACGGAGCCGAGATCGGTCGCGCGATCGTGAATTTCAAGGGCCCCATCGTGTTCTGCGTGATCTCGCGCTATCACGGCGGTGCGTTCGTGGTGTTCTCCAAGGCCCTCAACCCGAACATGACGGTCCTGGCGATCGAGGGGTCGTTCGCCTCGGTGCTCGGCGGAGCTCCCGCCGCCGCGGTGGTCTTCGCCGGCGAGGTGGCCAAACGCACCGCGTCCGACCCGCGGGTGCGTGATCTCGAGGCCCGCGTGGCCGACGCATCCGGCACCGACCGGACCAACCTCGGGGCGGAACTGACCGACATCCGGCAGTCGGTGCGGGCGGAGAAGATCAGCGAACTCGCCGCGGAGTTCGACTCGGTGCACAGCATCCAGCGCGCCGTCGAGGTGGGCTCGGTGGACGCGGTGATCAAGGCGGCCGAACTGCGGCCGCAGATCATCGGCGCCATCAACGGCAGCACCGCCTGGTCGAATCAGAACACCCAGGTGGGCGTCTCGTAAGGTAAAGCCCGCCCGATCGCGGCCTGCATCCGCTCAGACCGCACAGACCGCCCCGCACCGATCGTCACCGATCGCTGCGGGGCGGTCCGCGTCGCCTGACGTTGACAGCGCTCTCCCCACCGTTGACAGCGCTCTCCCCACCGTTGACAGCGCTCGCCCCACCGTTGACAGCGCCCGACATCAGCTCCAAGACCCACAAAGACACAAATCGACGATCTGGTCTCAATCCATGCACTGTGTGATTGTGAGCGGGGGACAGGCCGGGCTGGCCTCGGCGGTCTGGCTGACCGAGGCCGGTCATCGGGTGACGCTGCCGGAGCGTCGCGGGTCGTTGGGTGGACGCACCATCGCGATGCCGGTGGCGGGAACACATCGCGGCCGATGCCGTCATCTGCGCCCTCCCGGTGTGGAGCATTCGCGGGCTGCTCGACAGGGTTCCCGGGCGTGAGCAGATCTATGCCGCGGCAGAACAACTCACACCGGTACCGATTCTCGGCGTCAACCTCGATCTCGACCGGCCAGCCACGTCGTGCGCATGCCGAAATCCACCCTCGCCCAACGACCCGGAACCGCCGAGATCCGGCCGGATCAGCCGACCGCGACGCGGAGGCCGGCACTGGCGGGGGACTGGACGCGCACCGACTGGGCCACCACCATGGAAGGTGCGTGCCAGAGTGCATCGCGTGCGGTCGAGGTGATCCTGCAGAGCAGCAAGGGAGATCGAGGATGAGTCATCAGGTCGCGGGTGCACGCGATGTCCGGTCCGAGGACGCCTTCGACACCGTCCGGGTCGCGCAATGGTTACGAACCCACGCATCCGACCCTACGGGCCTCGACCAGACACCCGAGGTCAAGCAATTCTCCGGTGGCGCATCCAATCTCACGTTTCTGCTGACCTACCCCGACCGTGAACTGATCCTGCGTCACGGACCCCGCGGCACCAAGGCCCGCGGCGCCCACGACATGGGCCGTGAATACCGCATCCAATCGAAACTGGCTGCGGTGCTGCCCTACGTCGCACCGATGGTCGCCTTCTGTGACGACGAGGAGATCCTCGGCACCGACTTCTACGTGATGGGCAGGATCGACGGGATCATCCCGGGAAAGGAATGGCCGGCCGACGTCCCCTTGTCCGCCGAGCAGGCCCGGGCATTGTGTCTGAACTTCATCGACGTTCTGGTCGAATTGCATTCGGTCGACCCCGAACGCGCCGGACTCGCCGATCTCGGCAAGGGCGCCGGGTATGTGCGCCGACAGGTGGAGGGATGGTCGACGCGTTTCCGCAACGCACGCACCGACGATGTCCCGGACTACGAGGCGGCGATGGCGTGGCTGGCCGACAACCAACCGGAAGACGTCGCCAACTGCGTCATCCACAACGACTACAAGCTCGACAACGTGGTGCTCGCCGATGACGACGTGACCCGGGTGATCGGCATCCTCGACTGGGAGATGGCCACCCTCGGTGATCCGCTCATGGATGTCGCCGGCTCGATGGCCTACTGGGTCCAGGCCGACGACGACGATCAGATGCAGATGATGCGGCGGGTTCCGACGCACCTGCCGGGGATGATCACCCGCGCCGAGTTCGTCGACATCTATTGCGATCGAATGGGTTTCGCGATGTCACCGGAGCGGTGGCGCTGGTATGAGGCCTTCGGCTACTTCCGGCAGGCCGTGATCGCGCAGCAGATCTACTACCGCTACTACCACGGGCAGACCACCAACGAGGCCTTCAAACTCCTGGGACTCGCGGTCGGAATGGTCGAGGAGCGCATCACGGCCGTGACCGGATCCTGATCGCAATCACCTCTTCGGACGACATCACATCGCCGCGGCATCGGCGCCGACCCCGATAAGGTTCTGTCCCATGCGGAGGACCAACGGCGGATCGCGAATCGCCCGAACTCACCTCACCCGGCTGTCCGCCTGGCTCGCGGCGGTCATCGCCCTCGGCGCGATCCTCAGCGGATGCAGTGTCAGCACCGATGGCGCGGCCCACCCGGAGGCAGCCGGAGCGCAGTCCACCGAATCGGGCGGCGCCGCCGAATCGGGTCCTCGGATGATCTCGGTGGTCGCCGTCGACACCGCCGGCAATCCCGTCAACGGTTACAGCCTCGGCGGCGGCGGGGACTCGTTCACCGCAACCGACATCCGTTACTGCAGCCATGCGCTCGGCGCCACCACCGACGGCGTGTACCGATGCGGTACCACCGCGCAGTCCGCCAATGCCTGTTGGCCGTCTCCCGGGCGGTTGCTCTGTACCCCCGACCCGTGGACCACCCGACTCACGGCGTACGGCTACAGCGGGAGCCTGCCGGTGCTGGGGCAGCCCGATCCGGACATCTTCCCCTGGGCTCTGGAACTGGCCGACGGCGCGCGGTGCGTCGCCCGCAACGGTGGCGCCTGGCCGATGCCGCCGGCGGGGTTCGAGTTCGGATACAGCTGCCGATCGGGGTCGGTGTACTCGTTTGTCTTCTACCGCCCGCAGCTGGGCACCGGCGTCGGAGCACTCTTCGACAAGTCGCAATCCGACTGGACGGTCTTCCACGGAGACGGCGAGTCGGCCCCCGCACCGATCGGGGTGTCCACGGTCTTCTATTCCGCTGCCGCGCGATAGAAGCCACCCAGGAGAAGTAGCTCGGGAGAGGACTCAGCGGCCCGGGGTGAAGAAGTCGTAAGCCGATTCGGCGTGCTGCGCGTCGTCGATCCCGTCCACCTCGTGCTGACGGTCCGCGCGCAGTCCGATGGTGTACTTGAGCGCCAGCCCGATCACCCCGGTCACCACCACCGCATAAGCGAGCACCGCGACCACGGCCACCGCCTGCCGCCACAGCTGATCCAGCCCACCGCCGTAGAACAGGCCGTCCACACCGGCCGGAGCGGTCGACGACGCCACCAGTCCGATCATCAGCATGCCGACGACACCACTGACGAAGTGCACGCCGACGACGTCGAGCGAATCATCGTAGCGCCAGCGGAATTTCAATTCGATCGCATACGAGCTCACCGCGCCGGCCACCGCCCCCACGGCCAGCGCGCCGACCGGCGTGACCGCCGAACAGGAGGGGGTGATCGCCACGAGACCGGCGACCACACCGGACGCGGCGCCGAAGGAGGTCGGCCGACCGTGCCGGACCTGTTCGACGACCAGCCATGACACCATCGACGCCGCGCCCGCGCCGAGGGTGTTGACGGCGACGATCGCTGCCGCACCGTTGGCCTCGAGGACCGAACCGGCGTTGAAGCCGAACCATCCGAACCACAACAGTCCGGCGCCCAGCATGACGAATGGCAGATTGTGTGGTCGCATCGGGTCTTTCGGCCATCCCCGCCGGCGGCCGAGGAGCAGGGCGAGGACGAGCGCAGAGGCACCCGAGTTGATCTCGACCGCGGTTCCGCCGGCGAAGTCGATCGCCTTGAGGTGCGACACGATCCAGCCACCGTGTTCCTCGGTGAGGCCGGGTGCGCTGAACACCCAGTGCGCGATCGGGATGTAGACCACCACCGACCACACCGCGGCGAAGAGCAACCACGCGACGAACCGCATGCGGTCGGCGACCGCACCGGCGATCAGCGCGACGGTCACCATCGCGAAACCGGCCTGGAACGCGACGAATAGGATCGCGGGAATCGTTCCGACGAGCGGTATCTCGCCGTCGGCGTTGGCGCCGAAGGTGTGTTCCAGGCCGGGGAAGGAGGCGAAGCTGCCGATCAGTCCGTCGTGGTCGGTACCGAACGCCAACGAGTACCCGATGACCACCCAGATGATCCACACGATGGGGATGGCCGACAGGCACATCATCATCATGTTGAGCACGCTCTTGGATCGCACCATGCCGCCGTAGAACAGCGCGAGGGCCGGTGTCATCAGCAGGACGAGCGCAAACGCCACCAGCATCCAGGCGGTGTTTGCGCCATCGGGGATTCCGTATGTCGGGAACATCGACACCCTTCGTCGTAGGAGAGTGTCGGAAGTCTAACGGCTTGCCCATGACGCCAGCCGAGGCGAACTTCCCTGCCGCACAGGCGGACCCGACAACTCGGGCATATCGCCCAGGAGGCTCCCGGCGCCCGGCCGGAATGCTCAATCGGGATCGACGAACCGGGCTGGGCGACGGGCCATCCCGGCGGCCACCGCCTCGAGCTGGTTCGGCGAGCCCATCAGCCCGACCTGTAGCTCGCTTTCGAGCAGGAGGGCCGCGGCGGGGTCGTTGCCGGTCCAGGTGCGTTCGTACAACTGCTTCGCGGCGCGGACGGCGTGGGGTGATTTCGCCGCGATCTCGCGGGCGAGGGTCAGCGCCGCGTCGAGGGGATCGTCGGACACCCCGGTGACCAACCCCAGACGGTGCGCCTCGGTACCGGAGAGGATGCGGCCGGTGAAGGTCAACTCCTTGGCCACGTCCAGCGGAACCAGGCGGGGAAGGGTCGCGGTGATGCCCATGTCCGGCACGAGTCCCCACTTGATCTCCATGATCGACAACCGGGCATCGGGCGCCGCATAGCGGATGTCGGCGCCGAGCGCGATCTGCAGTCCACCTCCGAAACAGTTCCCGGTGATCGCCGCGATGACCGGCGCCGGCACCCGCGCCCAGTCCAGCGCAACCCGTTGCGGCCGGTTGGCCACCTGTCCGCCCTCACGCTCCAGCAGCGAGCGCCCCAGGCCCGAACCGCCCAGGCCCGAACCACCCAGGGTGGAGACGTCGAGGCCGGAGCAGAAGCTCTTGCCGTCGCCGTGGATCACCACGGCACGGACGGCGTTGTCGGAGGCCATCGTTGCCGCCGCATCGACGAGAGCGTCGAACATGGCGTCGTCGAGGGCGTTGTGCTTCTCGGCTCTATTGAGGGTGAGAACGGCGACTCCCGTCTCGTCGACGGTGCTGCGGATTCGGGGTGTGTCCATCGGGCATGCCTCTCGATTGATTCCGTCCACGACTATCACGGGGCACGTGGGGACGTCACCGAACTACCATGTCTGCCAGAGATCGCCGCATCGAACGACGGTGCGACGCGAGGTCGTCGGCACGAAGGGTGGGGCAATGAACTTCCCCGGCAAATGGGACGGTGCCGCTCTGCGACGGATCGCTGCCGCACGCGAGCTCCGGATCTCGACGCCCCGCGCGGACGGCACCATGCGCACCGACGTCCCCATCTGGGTGGTCGAGGTCGACGGCTCGGTGTTCGTGCGGACGTGGCGTCGGCGCGACACCGGCTGGTTCGGGGCCGCCGTGCGGACCGGCACGGCCCGGGTCCGCATCGCCGACTGGGAGCGAAAGGTCGCCGTCGCCGATGTGGGCGCCGCCGATGCCGGGATGCGAACCGCCGTCGATGCGGCCTACCGGAGCAAGTACGGGGTGTCCGACGATCCCACGGTCAGCGGAATGGTCACCGATGACGCAGCGGCGTCGACGCTCCGGTTGTCACCGCCGCCATCCGGAGGCGACCCCGCCCACGACGGAGGGCCGTGACCATGCACGAGGACGAACCGGTTTTCCACCTGCCGCCGCACCTGGTCCTGCTCGGTCCGCTCGCCCGATTCGGGCCGGGTGAGGATCCCGAGACCGTCGCCGGTCGCGGTGCACCATCGGCGACATCCTTCGCCCGGCTCGGTGGCTGGCAGTCGATGTATCACGCACGCATCGGCCCGTCCGCGACCACTGCGGTGGCCGAGGCCGCGGTGGTCCGCGGGCGACCCTCGCCGCCGGCGGCGCGCGAACCCGCCCCCGGACCCCACATCGACGTCACCGTCGGTGAAGGGCAGAGTGCGATCGTCCTCATCGACGACGGCGGTGTTCTCCGGTGGATCACCCCGTCTCACGGCGCCGCCGCCTCACGCACCCTGACCTTCGCGCTACCCGCCCCACCGCCGCGCCGCGCACGCACCGCGTCTGCAGACTCCACGATCGACATCGGCCTCGGGTCGGACGTGCTGTCGTGCTCCGTCTTTCGATTCCCGCTGAGCCCGGCGATCGGCGGCGTCGTGACGATCGCCGAGTCGTTGTTCACCAGAACCCGCCTGGTGCATGTCAACTCGGCACACGATCCCGATTGGCCGACGCTGGCGACGGTACCGCCACCACGGGGCGGTCAACCGACCCGGATTCTGCTGCTGGTCCACGGAATCTTCGTGACGACGCGGTTCACCTTCCGCTGGCTCACCGAATTCGATGCGGGCACAGCCTTTCTGAATGAGTGCATATCCCGCTACCACCTGGTGCTCGGATTCGATCACCGCACCCTCAGCGTCGACCCCAAGGTCAATGCCGCGGAATTGTTGTCCGCCCTCAAGGGCCTCGGGTATGAGGACATCGACCTGGACGTGATCGCCCACAGCCGCGGGTCGTTGGTGACCCGAAGCCTGCTGGAGAGTGTGGCGACACCTGCCGATCGCGTGCGGGTCGGCAAGCTCATCATGGTCGGCGGCCCGAATGCCGGTACACCGCTGGGCAATCCCGACTGGTGGCGGCTGGCCGTCGATTTGTTCACCAATCTCGTCGCCGGCCACGGTCTCGTCGCGGGCCGCAGCACCGCGACCGGCCACCCGCCGGCGGACGGTTCACTCGACGGATGTCGCCCGATCGCCGAGATGATCAAGGCCGTGGTGAGTGCCGGTGACTCGCGACCCGCCATCCCGGGGCTCGCGGCGATGGCCCCCGACAGCCCCTACCTCGCCGAGCTGAACAGCCCATCCGCGTCGACCGGCGCCAAACTGTTCTCCATCACCACGGATTTCGAACCACACCAAGCGGATCCACCGTTCTCGGGGCCCGAACTCGCGTTGTGGACCGCCCTCGACACCCTCGCCGACGCCGCCTTCACGAGCCGCGACGTCGGAGAAACAAACGACCTCGCTGTCGGTGTGCGATCGATGAGCATGGTGGACAACACCCCGCTACCGGAGACCTTCCATCTGCCGCCGATCACCGGCATCAACCACCTCCGCTACTTCACCGACGCCGACGTCGTCGCGCGACTGCGTTCGTGGTTGGAACCCGACACCCGCTGAGGCGGCACATCCCACCCACACCGCCGATGCCGTGGCGATACCATTGGCCATGCCGTACACCCTCGCCGAGGGCATGGTGTTCACCACACCGGAACCCCTTGGCGTCACCGACACCCTGCTGGCCGACTTCGCCGAGGTTGTGGGCCCCGGCACGACTCCGTCGGGGCTGCCGGTCGTCCATCAGATCATGGCGATCCTCGCGCGAGAGGCGATGCGTGCCGGCGCGGTCCCGGCCGACGGCCTCGTCCTCACCGCGGAATCGCTTCGGGTGCACCGTCCGCCACGCTCCGGCGACGTCCTCGGCGGGCGCCTGACCATCGAGTCGGTGCGGCGGCGGGCGGGCGCGGTCTCGACCCGGGTGCGCGGCGAGATCCTCGCCGCCACCGCGGAGACGATCGCGGAATCGTTGGCCACCTTGACCTTTCGCGAGGACGACGATGAGGCCGGCCGATGACGGGGGACACCACGACGCCCGACCCCGCCGACGCGGAGCCGCTGTGGGAGGCGATCGAGCCCATCACCCGCGACCGGGTGGCCCGCTATGCGGAGGTCTCGGGCGATGACAACGCGATCCACCTGTCCAACAGCGCGGCCCGCGCGGCGGGGTTGCCCGCGCCCATCGCACACGGCTACCTCATCCTGGCCATCGTGATGAGTCACGCGGAACGGTGGGCGGCCGACCACGGCGCCCGGATCACCGGATGCGACACGCGTTTTGTCCGACCGGTGTATCTCGGAGATGCCCCGGTGGAACTGCACCTCACCGGCCACCGGAAGAGTCCCGGGCTCATCGCCGCGTCCGCCACGGTGGCCGATACGGACGGACGGGCGCAGGCAATCCTGCGTCCGATCAGGATCGCCTACGAGCCGTCCGGCCGTTGATCGGTCACAAATGCGTGACCGAGAGCCCGCCGTCGTGGAACTGCGACCGCAGGCGCTTCTTGTCGAACTTGCCGACGCTGGTCTTGGGCACCTCGTTGACGATGGTCCACTGCTCCGGCAGCTGCCACTTGGCGACCTTGTCGGACAAGAACTCTCGCAAAGAGTCGGGGGTGGCGTCGGAACCCTCGCGCAGCACCACGGCCACCAGGGGCCGCTCATCCCACTTGGGATCGGGCACGCCGATGACCGCCGCCTCGATGACGTCGGGATGACCCATGACCGCGTTCTCCAGATCCACCGACGAGATCCACTCACCGCCGGACTTGATGATGTCCTTGGTGCGGTCGGTGAGGGTGAGGTAGCCGTCGGGGGTGATGGTGCCGACGTCGCCGGTGCGCAACCAGCCGTCCTGGAATTTCTCCGGCGCATCGACGCCGTAGTAGGAGCCGGTGATCCACGGTCCCCGCACCTCGAGTTCGCCGATGCTCTTGCCGTCACTGGGTACCGGCTCACCGAGTTCGTCGACGAGACGCGCCTGCACCGAGGCGGGGAACCGCCCCTGGGTGTAGCGGTAGGCCCACCGCTCCTTGCCGGTCACGCCGGCCGGCGGTCGGGCCACCGACCCGAGCGGCGAGGTCTCGGTCATACCCCAGGCATGCAGCACCTGAACGTCGTGATCCTCCTCAAAGGTGTGCATCAGCGACGGCGGCACGGCCGAACCGCCGATGAGGACGTCGTGCATGCACGAGATGTCCTGCGGATGCTGCTCCAGGTACTGGTGCAGGCCCTGCCAGATCGTCGGAACGGCAGCAGCGAACGTCGGCTGCTCCGCGGCGATCAGCGCGGCCAGCGGCTCGGGCTGCAGGAAACGATCCGGCATGATCAGCGACGCGCCGATCATGAACGCCGCGTACGGCAACCCCCACGACATCGCGTGGAACTGGGGGACCACCGCGAGGGCACGGTCACCCTGCTTGAGTGCCGGGCCCTCGGTCATGCACACCTGCATGGAGTGCAGGTAGATCGAACGATGGGAGTACGCAACACCTTTCGGGTCACCCGTGGTCCCCGAGGTGTAGCACATCGCGGCCGCCGAACGCTCGTCGACCTCGGGCCAGTCGAAGTCGGTCGGCTGGTCGGCGATCAACGCCTCATACGAGTGAACCTGCACTCCCTCGGGAGCGTCGACGCCGTCCGTCGAATCACCGGTGACGATGATGTGCTTGACGGTGGTCAGCTGCGGCAGTTGCGGATTGAGCAGCGGTAGCAGCGTCGGGTCGACGATGACGACGTGATCCTCGGCGTGATTGGCGACGTGGACCAATTGCTCGGGGAACAGCCGGATGTTGAGCGTGTGCAGTACCGCCCCCATCGCCGGAACGGCCAGATAGGCCTCGAGGTGTTCGGCGTTGTTCCACATGAAGGTGGCGACCCGCTCGTCACCGTCGACACCGAGACCCCGCAGCGCGTGCGCCAGCGCGGCGCATCGGCGGCCGACATCGGCATAACTACGGCGACGCGCCCCCTCACCGGTCCAGGTGACGACCTCGGCCGTCCCGTGCACGCTGCTTCCGTGCCGGAGCAACTGAGCAATGGACAATGGGACGTCTTGCATGGTGCTCAACATCTGATCACTCCTCGATCCTCGATCCGCTCAACCGCATTCTCGCAAACGGCCATCACAGGGTCCCATCCGCCGTCCGACGACGAGGCGGAATCCTCCGAAACGGACATCGGGCGCGGGCCGCCGCGCAGCCCGCGGTGATAGCGTGACGCATCCATCAACAGCGACCGCGGGGGAATCGATGAGCCATCCGACACCGGGCGAGCAACCGGACCGAGGGCATCCGGAATGGTCCCCGACCCCGCTCGGCCACCCGACCTCGCCCGAGCCCGGTTGGCAGCCACCGGGATACGGGGTCGCGCCCCCACCGCAGTCCGCGTGGCCGGAGGCCGGTGGTCCCGGATCGTCGGGCGGCGGTCCACCCGGTGGCAGCGGGAAGGCTGTGGCGGTCATCATCGGCGTCCTCGTTCTGGTCGTTGCGGCGATCGTCGGGGTGGGCGTGGTCGCAGTCCACCTGTTCAGCGGTACGGGTGGGCATGCCGCACCGGCCGCGTCCTCGTCGCACACCACCTCGGTCACGGTGAGTACACCGCCACCCGTGACCGCCACACCGCCACCGGCGACGTGCCCGGGAGCGGTCACCACGGCGGCGACACCGACGGGATGGCAGCCCGTGGCCGGCAAACGGGGCCTGTCCTATGACGTCCCGGGCAACTGGCAGGTACTGGGCTGCGGCACTCTCGTCGGCTGGGAAAAGCGCTGCGACGACGGACCTTTCGGCTACTGCGCGATCAGGACGATGGGTGGTGCGGCCGAGTTGGAGGTCCCGCGGTGCCCGAACAACTCGGCGGGCCTGTCCGGAACACCGGCGGCCTCGAACACCGACGACATCACCACGGCGGTCACCGACGAGGCAGCGCTCGTCGCCGACATCTACACCTCCGACTCCGGGGTGGTGCCGACCGTGACGTTGAGTGAGCCGCGCCCATTGACCGTCTCGGGCGCACCGGCGGTTCAGATCGTCGCGACGGTCACCGGGATCGAGACCTCGGCGTGCGTGGGTCCGACCGCGATCCACAGCATGGTGGCGACCACGGTGCCCGGCCAGTCCGGCACCGTGCTCTTCGTGATCTCGCTGCCGCAGGGCGGACCCGATGCCGCCGATCCATCACTGATCGATGCCATGGTGGGCACCCTCCGTCGAACCCCGTGATCGAGGAGCGGACCTCGGGTCGGGCCCACCCGGCGCGTCGGAGCCGCGCCCATCAGAACCCGATGATTCGGCCGGATTGTCGAACGTCACGTCGATCTCCTGAAAACCCTTGCTGCGCTGCGCCCGAGCCTGCGCCGAGTAGGCAGCCTCGTCACCGGGCATCAGGATGACGTTGTCGGTGAACGGGGTCAGCAGGGACCGCGGATACAGTTTGTCGACCCACACCGTGTTGAGTTCCAGACAGATCACCACCATCACCGCGGTGATGTAGAGAAACGCGAGCAGACCCAGGACGACGGCAAAGACGCCGTTGATGGCACTGGCCCGGGCGATCACCCGCTGTACGTACACCGCACCGAAGGTCTGCATCAGCTGCCATCCGAGTGCGGCGATGAGGGCTCCGGGCAGAACGTCGCGAGTACTCACGTGCCGAGCGGTACCGAACCGGAACCCCACGACAAAGACCGCGGTGTAGAGGAGCACCGGACCGATGATCGCCAGCACGCGCCCACTGCCACCGAGGTCGAGGGCGGCGGTCACGCCGTTGAGCACGGTCAGGCCGATGACCGCGAGTCCAACCGTCGACAGCAGCATCGCACCTCGGATCCGCACTCGGATCGGATCGGGCCGAACGTTGCGTGGCACCGCCCAGATGACATTCATCGCATTCTGGATCGCCACCGACACCCCGAGCGCACCGTAGACGGCGCTCACCACACCGATGATCACGGCGGTGGCACTGCCACCGAGGTGCCCGGTGTCGCCGAGTTGATCACCGACCACCGGGATCTGCGACAGCGCCGAGTCGACGATGCGCGCCTGGAGTTCCGGATCGTCCTCGAGGACGAGGCCGAGGATGGAGGTGAAGACCAGCAGAAGTGGGAACAGCGAGATGAAGCCGTAGTAGGTGATCAGCGCGGCCAGGTACCCACCCTGATCGTCGAAGAACTTGTAGGCGACGCCCAGTGGGAATCCACTCCATGGGTGTCGACGCTGAAATCCGTCGACACGATCTGCCATCGACATCGACGCCACCTTCTCCTCGAACCGGGGTGGCCCGGTGGCCGCGGCCCCTGCCATCCCCGTGCGTGCTGGTCAACGCACTGCGGATTCTACGTGGCCGCCACCGCCGTCGGTGGTCCCGCTCAGCCTCGGGTGCGTTCGAACAACTCCACGCGAACATCACCGAAACCACGTGTCTCGGTGAGGGTCCAGGTCTGACGGAGTTCCTCGGCCAGGGGCGCGCCGACCTCGGGCACCGGCGTCCAGCCGGCCGGGACCCCGGGTTTGGACACCAGCCACACGCGATCATGGCCACGGGTGATCGCATCGAGTCGTTCACCCACCCCGGTGCCCGGATCCGGTTCGACCAGCGATGGTTGGGGTGGCGTCCAGGGTGAATCCGCCTGCAGCGACGTCACCGGGCCCGCGGTGATGTCGGTGGGACCACCGGCGGGGAAGGGCGCACCCGGCGCATCGGAGAGATACCAGCGCAGTTCCGGCTCGAGCCACGTCAGTCCGTACAGGATCGCGTCGGAGGGCTCGTATCGCTCGGTGATCCAGGCCGCCGCCGCTCGCGGATCCTCGGACTTCGCCCGTGGCAGAAGGCCCCCGAGAGCGATTACCGAGCCGACGAGGACCACGGCGACGCAGGCGCATACGGCGATCTGCCGGACCCGATGGCCCCGGGCATGCCGCCAGACCAGAGCCGCCGCGAGCCCGCCGAGCAGAGCCCACGCAACCGACGAGGACAACACGTACCGAGATGCGAACATCGGCTGGTAGATCCACCCGGCGACCACCAGCACCACCATGGGACCGCATGCCCACAGTAGGAGGGTGCCGACGTCGATGCGGGCGATCGGCGTGGCCGAATCGTCGGAAAGGCCGCCGCGATCACGTCGGAAGACGAGCAGGTAGCCCGCACCGATCAGCAGCAGGGCAACAACCCCGACGGAGGCGATCGCCACCCCGCTGGTCAGCAACTCGGTCGCACTCAGGTTGTGGATCCAGCTCTGCAGATCGCTGTACTGCGCCGACAGTGTGAGCATGACGCCGGCGACTACGAGATCGGCGATGATACCGACGGCGGCCACCACCCGAAGGCGCGTCGACTACGTACTGACCTGCGCGGCCCGGATCAGCCAGGGCGTGAACATGACGACGGCGACCAGCGAGAGTGTGTGCACCGAGGTCGCCGCCGCGATCAGGACCGCGAGCAGCGCCACCGACCCCACGGTGAAACCCCTGCGCGATGCGCGGTGCGTGAGCAGCGCCACGAGTGTGACGAGCGCCGTGACCACGGCGTACGGCCGCGCCTCGTTGGCGTATTCGGCGACGATCCCCCCGCCGACGGCCACCAGCAGTGCCGCGACGAGGCCGCATGCTCCTCCCGCGATCCGGCGGCCGAGTTCGGCGGTCAGCACGATGGTGGCCAGCACGGCCAGCAGTGACGGAAGCCGAAGCCAGAGTTCGGATTCGGCACCCGCCGATGACCACGGGCTCAGGAGAAAGGTGTACCCCGCGAACCCGCCGTCGGCGTGACCGAGAATGCCGACGGTGCCGCCGATTCCGCGACTCACGGTGGTTGCGGTGATCGCCTCGTCGTACCAGAACGGGGCGCGCAGTCCGGTGGCCGAGGTGACGGCGACGCCCACCACGACGACGGCCAGAGTCACGAGGTATCCGGTTCCCGGCCGGGTCACCGGGGTGGTCGATGTGATCCCGTTCCTGCCGTCCGACGCAGTGCCGGTCGGGTCGTCGGAAGGGAGCGCCACGGTCACATCTCCGTCGGGCATGCGGTCGAAGGTCTCACCAGTCATCACGGTTCTTTCTCCGATCGAGCAATTCGGTTAGGGTAACCTAAACCCTCGATCGAGCCGCGCCAGATCCCGGTGCCGAATCCAGACTCACCGCATCACAGACACACCCCGGATCACCGCCGCATGATCCTCGCCAGGTTCTTGCTCTCCATCCAGCGTTGCTCGATGGGCCGCATCGCATCGGTCTCGATGAGCGCGGGGTAGGAGGTCAGGTCGGTGAATTGCAGCCTGCCGGACTGGAATCCGATCATGGCGCTCGCCCGGCCCCCGGACTCGAGTTGTTCGGAGAGGAACTCGACGCACCGCGCGGTCAGGCTGGTGGCGTGGATGCGGTCGAATGGCGACGGATCCCCACCCTCCTGGACATGACCCAGCACCGCCTGGCGGGCATCGAAAAGTTCACCGCCCTCCTTCTCGAACAGTGACGTGATGAACCAGGTGTTGTACACCGAGTCGGCGCCTTCGCTGCGGATGATCAGTCCGAATCGTCGTCCCGATCGGAAGCCCTCGGCCATCGAATGGATGTCGGCGGTCAGGTCGTCGATGGTGATGCCGTCCTCGGGCATGTAGATCCGCTCGGCACCCGACGCGATTCCCGACAGCAACGCCAGATAACCGCTGTCGCGGCCCATCACCTCGACGACGGCCACCCGGCGGGTGGCGACCGCGGACTGCCGGATCTTGTCGACATCGGAGACGATGCTGTTCAGCGCGGTGTCACTGCCGATGCTGAGTTCGGTTCCGGGGACGTCGTTGTTGATCGTCATCGGCAGGCAGACGATCGGGATGTCCAGGGCCGAGAACTCCTGTCGATGACGGTGCAGTTCGTAGGCGGATTGGTACGCCGCCCAGCCGCCGGCCACCAGCAGACCGTCGATGCGATGGGCGGCGATCTGCTCGGCGATCTGCCCGATCGCCTCGCCCTCTGGCACATAGCGATTGGTGCCGAGTTCGGCGCCACCGTCGGACACCCAGCCACTGACGTCCATCCAGCCCATCTCCTGGACCTGGCCACGCCGCAGCCCGCGGAAGCCGTTGCGCACCGCGAGGACGCTGTACCCGCGGTCCAGACCGAGCCGGACCGCCGCACGCACCGCGGTGTTCATTCCGGGTGCCGGTCCGCCACCGTGGACGATGGCGAGGCGGAAGCGTCGACGGCCCGCCTGGGTGGGTCGCGCGGCGGCCTGCTGCATCGTCTGCAGGATGCGGTGGGATTGGCGGAAACTGCCGCCGCGCAACAACATCGCACCGTCATAGTCGTTCGACTTGATCCGGTCGGCGACCGCGCGTGTCTGTTCCACGCATTCCATCAGCGGGGAGGTGACCACACGGTTGCCGCGAAGACCGACCAGTTGCGCGGGGGCGTGCGGTTCATCGGCGAGGAGTCGCTCAACGGCGGCGTATCCCAGCCGCGTCGCGAGATAGCGGTCGAAGGCGCTCGGCGCACCGCCACGCTGCACGTGGCCCAGCGTGGTGATGCGGGTGTCCTCGCCGAGTTCGTCCTCGAGGAGTTTCCTGATCTGTTCGGCGGTGATCGGGTTGCCGTCGCGGTCCTGGGCTCCCTCGGCGACGACGACGACCGACTGGCGTCGGCCGATCTGCCGACCGGTCCGGATGTCGCGGCACATCCGGTCGGCCCACCCGTCGGCCGGCGGCTGCTCGGGGATCAGCACCCAGTTGGCAGCGGTGGCCAGGGAGGCCATCAGCGCGAGGTACCCGCAGTTGCGCCCCATCACCTCGACGACGAACGAGCGCTGGTGACTCGAGGCCGTGCTGCGCAGGGCGTCCATCGCCTCGACGATGCGGTGCAGTGCCGTGTCGGCGCCGATGGTCATGTCGGTGCCGGACATGTCGTTGTCGATGGAGCCGACCAGGCCCACCAGACGCAGGAAGGGATGCGCGCCGGCGACGTCGGCGGAGATCTCACCGGAGGTGACGAGCTCATCGAGCAGCTCCGCCCATTCCGCCCGAAACATGTTGGCACCGGTGAGACTTCCGTCGCCGCCGATGACCACCAACGCGTCGATGCCGCGCTGGAGCATGTTGTGGGCGGCCGCGCGGCGCCCCTCACGGGTGCGGAACTCCTGCGAGCGCGCGGTACCGATCTCGGTGCCACCCTTGGCCAGGATGCCGTCGGTGTCGGCGTTCTCCATCCGCCGGATGAACTCGCCACCGTGGACCAGACCCTGGTATCCCTCGTGAACGGCATAGGCGTCGATGCCGTGATGCAGCGCGGTCCGGATCACGGCCCGGACCGCCGGGTTCATCCCGGAGGCGTCGCCGCCACTGGTGAGGACGCCGATGCTCGTCGGCGCGGAGCCGAGCTCAGACATGTCGCGAACCCGCCGTCGGCCGGCCCTCGCGTGAGTCGCTGATCGTCAGTGAGTCTCTGATTGTCATGGGCACCCCGTGTCCTCGCGTTCTGACGGCTCTGTGATTGCGGGTCTTCGGCTATGAGCATTGCCGTCCGGCATCCACCCCGCAACCGATTCGCGCCGGTCTGTCGCGCAGGGCGGCCTACGCCGCCGTCGGCGGGAGCGGATTCTGCAGCGTCACTGGCTCACTCGTTCGTCGCCCGGACTTTCGGACGCACGCAGGGTCGCCCGCGTGTCGCCGGCGCGTGGTTCGTCGGCGCACGATTCGCCCGTGGCGCCGCACATCACCCGCACGGGCCTGCGCAGCGGGGCCGGACGAACGCCACGACCGACCACAACAGGATCACCGCCTGAATTCCCACGCCGAGGTTGACCCCGAGGGGCGGCATGCGCCCTGTCCGATGCCCAATCGGATCAGGCGGTCAGGTCCCGCATCTTGACCGACGGATCCGCCAGCGCGTCGGGGTCGACGTGCGCGCCACTGCGGATGAGCTTCTTACCCCCGTTGAAATCGGCGGGGGCGTTGACGGCCTCCACCGCGACCACGTTGCCCGCCGGTTGGATGTGGAAGAACGAGACCGCGTTCTTGCCCGGCGTCGCGCGGGTGATCACCCGGACATCCGGTGTCGTCAGTCCGGCGATCTTGAGTTTGAGATCGAACTGATCCGACCAGAACCACGGCACCTCATGCTCCTCGGGCTCCTGACCGAGGATCGCCGCCACCGCGTGCCGGGCGTGTTCGGTTGCGGCAGGGATGGATTCGAGGCGACGCAGACCGTGATGCCCGGCGACCGGGCGCCGCGCCAGGTCGCCGATGGCGAAGATGTCGGGGTTGCTGGTCCGTCCGTATTCGTCGGTGATCACACCGTCGTCGTACTCCAGACCCGCCGTGCGGGGCAGTACCTCGTCGGGGGCGGCACCGATTCCGACCAGCAGCGTGCGGCACTCGACGACGCTGCCGTCGTCCAGGTTGACCCCGGTCACCTCCGAGCCCTCGATCCGCAGGTCCGACACCGAGCGCCCGGTGATGATCGTCGTTCCCCGCTCACGGTGGTAGTCGGTGAGCATCGCCGACAGTTCACGGCTGGCGACGCGGGCGAGGATTCGCTCCTCCCGTTCGATGACCGTCACGTGCAGGCCGCGGCTGCGGGCGACAGCTGCGACCTCCATGCCCACGTAGCCGCCGCCGACGATCGCGAGTTCGCCGCCACGGGCGAGCGACCGGTTGAGCGTGTTCGCATCATCGAGGGTCCGCAACGTCATCACCGAGGTGGTTCCCTCCGGTGTGCCCGGCAGTGCGCGCGGGTGCGATCCGGTCGCCAGGACCAGCGTGTCGTACCCGATCTCGGTGCCGTCGGCGAGGATCACCGTCTTGCCGTCGGTGCGAATCCGAACGGCTCGTGACCGGGTGCGGATGTCGATCCGGTTGTCGGTGTAGAACTCGGCCGGCCGCAGCAACTGCTGCACCGACGGCGCGTCGAACTTCTTCGACAGCGGCGGCCGGTGATAGGGGAGGTGCGCTTCATCGCCGATCATGGTGATCGCCCCGGTGAAGCCGGACTGACGCAGCAGCGCGGCAAGTCCGGCACCTCCGTGTCCCGCGCCGATGATGACGACCCGCTGATCGGTGTTGATGGTCATGGTCCCACGGTAGAACGTGGTGTCTTACCGGTTGAACGAGAGGTGGATCGTGCCGCTCTCGGCCACCTCGGTCGTCACCGTGTGGGTCACGTCGAGCGCGGGCAGCTCATCCCACAGCCGGGTTCCGCGGCCCAGCACGATTGGGGCGACCATCAGATGGAGCTCGTCGACGAGGCCGGCCCGCAGGAACTCCCGGATGGTCTCCACGCCTCCGCCGACGCGGACGTCGGCACCGTCGGCGGCTGCCGACGCCTCGGCCAGTACGTCGTCGATGGCGCCACTGCGGAAGTGGAATGTGGTGCCGCCGGTCATCGGGATCGATGCCCGGGGCGCACTGTGGGTGAGCACGTAGACCGGGGTGCCGAACGGCGGTTCGTCACCCCACCAGCCCTGCCAGGCCGGATCGTCGGGAAACGTATGGAGCCCGAACATCGCCGCACCCATGATCTCGGCACCGATCCCCTCGAAATGCGCTGCAGCGTACGCATCGTCGACGCCGGTTGTGCCGGCGCCGCCGGTGTCGCCGAAGACCCGCTCGTGGAATGTGCGCGTCGCCGAGTACGCCGCGGTCAGCCGCCCCCAGTCCGCACCCATCGGATCGTCCGGGGAGAGGCCGGCGGTGGCGGTGCGGCCGTCGAGCGAGGTGAACATGTCGACGCGGACACGCGTCATGGTGGCGTCCTTTCTCTCGCTACGAGGTATCACTCTGACTGTGTCGCAGCCGAATCCATCCACATGATCTGCCACGAGTGACCATCGAGATCACTGTAGCTGCGCCCGTACATGAAGCCGTGATCCTCGGTGTCGCCGGGCGTGGCCCCCGCGGCGATGGCCGCGTCGACCAACTCGTCGACAGACGTACGACTGTCGGCGTCAAGGCAGACAACGCACTCCTTTGTCACGGTCGCATCGGCCGTGTGGACGGGGTGAAACGTGTCGAAGAAGTCCCGCTGCAGCAGCATTGCCACCATGTTGTCCCCGAGGACGACAGAGATCGCCCTGCCGTCGGAGAAGTTCTCGTTGAAGGAGTATCCGAGTTCACCGAAGAAGGCACGCGAGCGCGCCACGTCGGCCACCGGAAGATTGACGAAGATGGTGGTGTGCACGATTCACTCCTGAGGTCTGCGATGTCTGCCGTCCGACACCGTCGCAGTACAGACCACGAGGCAATCGGAAAGTCATCGCCGCGCAGCCGCTCCACACACCAGCTACCCGACACCCCGCTTGTCGCCCCGCCACACGATGCGGGCCAGTTCGTCACGATCGGCGACATCGAGTTTGATACACGCCCGGTACACGTGTCCCTCGACGGTGCGGACCGACACCGTCAGGCGATCGGCGATCTCACGATTGCTCAGGCCCTGTGACACCAGCGCCGCGATCTCGCGTTCACGCGGTGTGACCGGCAATGGCCGCGCGGCCGTTCTGGTGGCCGGGGTCGTCGCGCCATCACACCTCCTGGACAGCAGCAGTGCCCGGGCGCTGGACTCGGTGCTCTGCCGCCGATGCCCGGCCCGGTCATGCAGCGACACCGCCTGCGCCGCGGCGTCGGCCGCCGACAACAGCAGTCCGGCCTGCTCGAAGGCGTGACTGACGTCGTCGAGCGCGTCGGGGTCGGCGTCGGCGACCGCCACCGCGTGGCGTGCGAACAACGGCGCGAGCACTCCCTGCACCCGGGGCGCAACCTGCACGAGTCGTTCGGCCATGGTGCGATCACCGAAGCGCGCCGCGTGATGCAGGGCTTCCGCCTCGACGGCGTACTGACCGACCTCGTGCGCGAGATCGGCTGCGCCGTGCGCGAATTCGATGGCGGTTCGTTCCCCACCGCGTGCGGCGGCCAGCCAGGCGCGGGAGATCAACCGTTGCGGATCGTGGATCGCTTCGTGCGGACCCACATGCTCGTCGGCCTCGGTGAGCACCCGGTCGGCGTCGCCCACCGCACCCAGTGCCGCGTAGGCACGTGCCAGTAGCAGTCGCGCCGGGAGTTTCCACGGCAGCGAGTTGTCGGCGTTGAGTGCTGCCAGCGCTTGTTCGAGTGCACCGATCGCCTCCCGGAAAGACCCCCGATAACAGGAGACGAGGCCGGCCATGATCTTCGCTATCGCCCACCCGACGAATTGGCCTGCGTTGGAGAATTCGGCGTACTCGATCGCCCGTTGCTCGGCGAGGTCGATGCGGCCGGTGGTGGCCAGGGCCAGCACGTCGCCGTAGCGCACCATCACCTTGATCATGCCGTCGGTGGCCTTGTGTTCGGGACGGCACCGATCGGCGATCGCCTCGAAATCGCGGCCACGGCCGGCGACCGGCATCGCCAGTCCCGCCGCGAAGGCCGCGAAATCGACTGCCTGCCCGGGGGATTCCGGGTCGGCCAGCACCCGTTCGGCGCTGTCGATACCCTCCGCGATCCGGTTGGCGTGCACCGCCATCGCCGATCCGGTCGCCTCGACCATCAAGCACAGCGCCGGATACCGCACCCTCGACCGCAGCAGATCGAGCAGGCGCGCGCTCTGGTCGACGTCGCCGAGCGACCAGAACAACAGGCTGATGCGCGGCACGCCCCACTGGACGAGTTCGAGTTCATCGAGGGTGTCCGGGTCGAAGGCGGCGAGCACCTCGTTGGCCTCGACGATCTTGCCCTGCCACAGGAGGGCCCTCGACAGCACGTCCACGGCGCGCAGACCTCCGCCGTTCTCGGTCGCAGCTCGCGCAAGGCGTTCTCCCAGAGGAAGATTGGTCAGCGCCACCGCATCCTTCGCGGCCGAGATCAGCAGCTTGACGTCGAGCTGGTGGCCACCGTCGACGCACAGTCGCGCCAGGCGGATCCGGTCGGCGGCCGTGCCGGTCGGCCGTTCGCGCAGAACCTCGACGATCCGGGCGCGGAGGCGTCGACCGGCGATTGTCCCGATGCGCCGCCTGATCACATCGCCGTAGAGCGGGTGGGCGAACCGCGCATGATTCGTCACTGTCACCTACGCGCACGGCGGGAATGTGCCCGGTGATGTGAGTGTCGCGATCGCCGAAATGGTTTCGCGGGCACTGATTGTGCCGGAAGATGTTCGCGCCGGTGCCAGCACCCTTGCCGATGCGGCCGGGCCTGTGTCGCAGTCAACCGGATATCGGGCCGAGTCGGTGCAGTCGTCGGTGGGTTTGAATGCCGAGGAACGCGAACTGGCCTGTTCGTATCGCTGGCCGGGAGGACAGGTCATTGTCACGTCACCGTAGGCAGATCTCCGCCCTCTTCACTGTCTTCCACGAGTCGTATTCCGGCTCTAGCGAGGATGCGCACGGCAACACGATTGATTCGTGGTCGGCGCCGTCCGAGAAGCGGTTCGTGACGATCCAGCAGCCGAGCTCGGATGAGCCTGATTTGCAGGCGAATGCGGGGTTTGTGCGTGATGTTGCTGAGCTCGGGCTGGTCGTGTTGCCGGATTTCGGCGCAGTGTCCGCTCGGGATCGTATGACGGTTGACGGCGTCACTTATGAGGTGGTCGGTCGGCCGGAGGGTTTCGTGCATAACCCGTTCAATGCTGAGTTCGGCTGCCTTGTCATCAATCTGAAGGTGGTGTCGTCGTGAAGAAGGTGCTGTACGTGGAGACGCGCATCGGTGCCGATGGCGCTCCTGATGGCGATCGGTGGATCGAAGGGCCGGAGGCCAGGCTGTCGTTCGTTACGGAGCCGTCTGGTGTGCTGTGCATTTTTCAGCGGCCGAACGATCTGTGGGCGGCCTATGCGCCTGGTGCGTGGCGTCGCGTCGAGGAAACCTACGAGGACGAGGGGGAGTAGTGGCTGTCCGTCTTGTGTGGGATTACAACGCTCTCTATCAGATTCGGTCCGATCCGGCGCTTGTTGCCGAGGAGGAGGCGGTGGCCGAACGGGTTGCGGCTGAGGCGAATCGGATTGGTAAGGGAACGTATGCGGTGGGTTCTCGTCAGGGCGTGAAGCGGCCTCAGGGTCGGTGGCGGACCACGGTGGTTACGGCTGATGCGCGTGCGATGGCGAACAATGCGAAACACAACACCTTGATCACCGCATTGGGTTCGGCGTGAGTTCTCCTGTTGCAGCAGCGCAGTCGATTGTCAGAGCTGCGTTGCCAGGTGTGCGCGTGTCGGCGATCGTGTCGGATGATCCAGCCCGGTTTGTGCGGGTGTCGCGCGCTGGCGGTCGACGTGATCGGTACTTGGATCGGGTGACAATCCTGTGCCAGTGCTTCGCGTCGACAGTGAAGGGCTCTCCTGACACTGCGCAGGCAGAGGCGGATGCGGCGGATGCTTATGACGCCTTTGATGCCGCCTCGTCTGGCGGTCCGTGGGCTGACATGTGGGTGACGGGGTGGGATGGCGGCGGCATCGCCGACTATGCGCACCCGGATTTTCCGAAGCATTCCCGTTTTCAGTTCACCGGCACCTTGTACGTCCGCATGGATCACTAAGTCTTACAACTGAATACCCTTTCGCGGCTCCTGGTCGAATCGCCTGAAAGGGGCACCCAGTCATGGGAGATGTAAAGAAGAGTTTCGTTCCCGCGTCGCTTGATGGCGGCGTTGTGTTCGTCGGCCCGACCGGCGTGCTGGAACTTCCGGCCAGGTCCCATGCGGCGCCCGGCACGGCACTGCCGACCGGATGGGCCGCGCTGGATCTCGGCACCTTGTCGAGTGATGGTCTGTCGATCAGCTACACCCGATCCTCGACCGAGGTCAACGACTTTGACGGCGCGGTCTACCGCAACCTGCAGGACAAGTTCAGCGACGGCTTCAAGGCGAAGTTCCTCGATGCCGATAACCACAATCTGGTCGAGACCGTTTACGGCACAGACAATGTGGAGATCACTGCGGCAACCGGTTCCCACGGCGAGCAGATCAGCATTGTGCACTCGTCCGATCCGCTGCCCTACCTGCAGGCTGCGATCAAGACGAAGGATGCCGGCAAGGGCAAGTTGTATGTCGCCGAGCTCTGCCAGGTCACCGAGATCGCTGAGATCAAGGACGTTTACAACGACGTCACCAGCTATGAGCTGACCTTTAGCGTCTACCGCGGGTCTGACGGCAAGTTCCTGAAGGAGTTCCGCGACGACGGCGTCATCGTCTCGGGCTCGTAACAGTCTCGCCCCGGCGGGGTTTTCACACCCCTTTGACCAGGAGCCGCCCTCGCCGGGGCGGGCTTCGCTCCTGATCAGCATCTCACCTATCACGATCTCACCTATCACGAAAGGTTCCTGGTCAATGGCACGCGTTGTACCCGACATCGGGGATGCGGAGTTCTCTGCTGATCTTCTGGTCGACTTTGATCTCCGCAAGCCGAAGCTCACATTCGTTTTGCCTAAAGTGGAGTACGTCCCACCGTCCGGGGCGGATGCTTGGGACGCATGGCTTGCGGAGCGTATGATCCCACAGCCTGCGATCGGCGATGACGGCCAACCTGTCCTCAATGCGGACGGTACGGCGGTATCAGAGACGCGGAAACCCATCTCGGACAGAGAATTCTACTCGAAGCAGATCGAAGTTGTGGTCGACTCTCTGGCAACCGAATATCCGTCGGTGGTCTCGAAGATGGCCGCCCGTAAGGTGATTGACCGAATCGCGTCACTGTCACTCGGTCAGGTGAAGTGGATCTACGACGAGTGGGTGGCGGCGTCGGAGACGTCGATGGGGGAATCCGAGGGCTCCGCGACATCCTCCAAGGAGAGCACCGCGGGGCCGTCAGATACGACCTCTTGACACATGGCTTCAGGCTCAGTGACATCGGTACCCCGCAGCTGTCGTGGGTTGAGTTCCGCGACATCCTGCAATGGTCCCCGCCGAATGGGTCATCTGCACTCTTCCGCGCGCTACATCCCGACGACTGGATTTGGGCCGATCCGACAACCGCAATGGCGGCAGAGGTGGCGACCCTCGTCCGTGACCTGCGGTACTTCGCCGCCGCGCGAGTGATGCCAGAGGTGCCGGACGAATACGCCCCCGGCGCGTACGGCCCCCGCGGTGACGATTCATCCGATCGCAAGTCAGTCGATGAGACGACGGAAGCGGACAGTGACGCCCGTGCTCGCACCGCCGCCGCGGAGATCCGGGCGGAGATGGGGATCTAAGCCAGCATAGCGACGGTTACCACGATCCCCACCGCCACGGCGGTGATCAGGTTGGCCACCACCATCGCCGAAACGACCTGCCAGAACGACAGATTCGCGTCGACGCGGCCCTCCACCTCGACCACACCAGCCCTCCGGTTGTAGTCCTGGCGGGCCAGCTCGGCGTCCACCATTTCGTCAGTGATCTTTTTTCCCATCCACCCAGCGTAATCCCAGGGAGGTGTCCCTCTTGGTCGAGTTGGCCACTGCGTACATCAGCATCGTCGCCGAGACGTCGGGCATCCCCAAGTCGGTGAAGTCGGCACTCGGGCAAGCCGAGGGGCAGGCACAGCAATCGGGTCAGCGCATGGGGTCGACGATGTCGACCGCAATGGGTACCGCGCTGGGTATTGGGGCGTCGAAAGCGATTGGCGTGGGGATGCAGGCGGTGTCGACAGCCTTCACCAAGGGCTTCGATCGGCTCAATGCGATCGACCAGGCCACGGGGAAGCTAGCGGGGCTCGGCAGCTCGACACAGGAGACTGCACGGGTCATGGACTCGGCACTAGCATCGGTCAAGGGCACTGCCTTCGGGCTCGGTGATTCCGCGACCATCGCCGCGTCGGCCATCGCCGCGGGTATCAAGCCGGGTCAGGACCTCACGAAGTATCTGTCGCTCACAGCGGACGCCGCGACGATCGCGGGAGCATCACTCGGAGAGATGGGCTCGATCTTCAACGGGGTGCAGACCTCGGGCAACGCGATGAACGACAGCCTGGGTCAGCTCGCTGATCGGGGTATTCCGATCTATCAGTGGCTCGGCCAGGAGATGGGGGTGGCCGCCGGCGAGGTCGAGGACTTGGCGTCGAAGGGCGAGGTATCGTCCGAAGTCTTCTTCGCGGCGATCCGGAAGAATATCGGCGGCGCCGCACTCGAGTCCGGAAAGACAGTCAAGGGCTCCTTCGAGAACATGATTGCCGCGCTCGGCAGGCTGGGCGCGGCAGTGGAGGAACCCGGTTTCAACCGGCTGCCCGCATTCTTCGGAGACGTTACTGCGCGCATTGACGCTTTCACCCCGAAGGCGAAAGAGCTTGCGGCTGCATTTGATTCGAAGGTTTTCGACGAGTGGGGCCCGAAGGTTCGTGAGGCGTTCGCGAGCTTCGAGGAGACCGGGGCGATCGACGACCTGAAGTCGACGCTCGCTGGCCTGATGGATACGCTCGCATCGATGGCACCCGCGGTGGGGGGATCATCTCGTCTCTGTCGCAGGCGTCGGCCGCGTTGGGTGTCTCGGGCTGGCAGATCTTCTTGACGACGTTGCAGGCGGCATCGGCGGTGCTGATGGCGATCGAGCCGATCCTGTCGGGACTGTCGGGGTTGATGCAGTCGAACCAGGGTGCGGTGACGGCACTTGTGGCGGCGTGGCTGGCCTTCAAGACCGTGCCGGCGATCATGGGGCGGGTAACGACGGCGGTCGCACCAATGGCCGGCCAGCTCGCATCCGCGCGGACGGCGGTCACAGGGTTTGGTTCGGCGTGGCGTACCTCGATCGGCTATATGCAGGCTGCAAATCCTGGAATGTCTTGTCGCCGCTGGAACCCGCGTACTCGGCGCCAATGCGGCGGCTGCGGCCAAGGGTGGGCTCGGGATGCTGAAGAATGCGGGGTCGGCGGTTGCGGGGGTCTTTGGTGGTCCTGTCGGGCTAGGGCTCACCGCAGCGGCAGTGGCTGGAACATATGTGGCCGCCAAATTCGCTGAGGCCAAGCAGAAAACGGAAGCTCTCGCCGATGCCAGCCGCAACCTCGTCGAGGCGCAGCACGAGGTGCTGAACGCACTCGTGGCCTCTGGGGGCGCAGTCAACGACAGCGTGATCCAGTCCCAGACGGCTGCGGTCGACCAGTATCGACAGAAGCTCGATGCGACGGCCGCCACCCACAAATCCTTCATGGCTGGCCTCGCGACGTGGGACACCAATCGCGGTCGGAATAATGCGCTTGCCGACGAAGCGGAGGCGGCACAGCGCGCGTTCGACAAGCTCGGCATCTCGAACGAGGATCTCGCAAAACGGATGGCGGGCAGCGATGCGTCAGCCAACCAGCTACGCAGCCAGCTCCGGGCGCTCGGTCCTGACGGAGAGTCGGCGGCACGCGCCTTTTCTGACATGCGTACCAGCTTCATCCAGCAGCAGGTGCGCGCCCAATCCCTCAGCGGGTCGTCCGTCGGGTGACGCCTGCGGCGGTGCGCCCTGCAGCGCGGTGGTCGAGGCGGTCACACCAGGGATTCCGGGCATCAGCAGTCTCCGTGGCGGGAAAGCTCCGCCGGTCGTCGGGTTCATCTTCGTACGCGTCGGTGCCCCACCAGCATGAAGCCATCGGTGAACGGGTACACGAGTAATCGACTACTCGATCCCCGGCACATCACCCCTCGGATTGCGGCTCGCACCTCTCGGTTCCGACGCTGCATTCACCTGAGAGGTACGTCGGAGGTGCCCGTTCGTGTGGTTTGTCCGGTTCTGACGTCCGATTTCGGCCGCGACGACCCCGATTGAGGTAGCGCCGTACTCGTGCCCTCGGGCGTGTCGATGGCGACGATGGACATAACCGGCGCGGCTGAAGACCTCGGTGCGCAGTGAGCGTCATGTACATGGAGGGTGGCCTGTGATCGCACCGATCGAGATCAAGACGAACATCGACACCGGGGTCGGCGAGGCGTTGCGGGTCCTGGGGTGTCCGCAGCGGCCCACGGAACGTCGCGACATCTGGTTTGCCGAAGCGAAGTCGACGGTCGAGCACACTCCTCTTCCGCTGCTGTCGAGCAATCTCATCATCAAGATGCGCAGCGGTGACCAGGATGACATCACGGTCCGGCTACGCCCGTGTCCGCCGGACCGACTGGTCGGCAAGTGGGTCGCCCCGTTCGCCGACGACAATCTGATGTACCGCCTCACCGGCGACTGGTGCGGCTCACATCGCGCGATGGCGGCGTCGGTGGTGAGTCGACGGAACCCCGGTTCGGTGGGAACCGCCGTTGCCGACGGGATCGATCCGGCACATCTCCTCGATTCTGCGCAGCGTCAGTTTCTCGTGACCTGCACACCCGCAGGCGTACCCATCGACCACCTGATGCGGCTGGGGCCGATCGACTCATCGCGATGGTCGGGGATATCGCTGGACGGGGTCGGGATCGAGGTAGAGCGTTGGACCGTGCCCGAGGTGGATCTGCTCGAGATCTCCGCAATGGTGCAGCCACGACCGGGGGAGTCGGCGGGTGAGTTGGAAATACGCTCTGCGACAATCCAATTGGCGATCCGAACAGCTCTGGACAACCGCGGTCTGATACCTTCACCGACCGATGTCAAGACCCGTCGGATGCTCTGTGCACTCGCTCGGTCACGTGCCTGAAACCCACGTCCGCGGGACGGGCCCGCGTCCACCGGCAGCTGATCGCGAGACGCTATGCCGTAGATCCGAGTCACCTGGTGACTCGGATCTACGGCGTTATTGCAGTCGACGCGGTCGGCTAGCATCGGTCCGGTGACTTGGGGAGCACGGCAGATCATCCAGTTCGGTGGCGTGTCGAACGAGCCAGTGCACGGCGCCTCACCGGCACGAGTGGTGGAGCTTCGGTCTGCGCTCCTCGGCGATCGGGTGATACGACGGATCGGCACCGCCGACGACGAGCACCTCGTCAACGGGGTGGAGGTCGCAGGTGACCGGGTGGTGGGCTACCAGGCACGCGGCATTGCCGGATACCCGGAGTGGGCATTGGCCCACCACCCCGATGACCGCGACGACATCCTCGCGGGTGCCAACCTGCTGCATTCGGCCAGTCCCTTCGAATGGCGCAAGTGGGAACGGGGTGCACCCCCCGCCGTGGTCGCGTTGGCAACCGAAGAGCGGGCCCGAGTACAGGACCCTGCGTGGGCCGGACACGGCGATGGCGGCCAGATGTCATATTTCACCGATGCTCGCGTCGGTGAGCGTTCGGCCGGAGTGGAACCAGATCTCCCGCGGCTTGTCGCCGCGTACCAGGAGTTTGCCTTGCGCGGCCAGCTGGACAGCGCGGACCTCTTACCCTTACGACGCAGCCTGACCGCCATGCCCGCGCCGGCCGATACGGATTCCTTCTGCGTAGATACCTTCTGCGCGGTACTGACGGCAATGGTCGGTAGTGGCTACGCCCCGCATGTGGGGATGCTCGCCGACATCGCTGAAGTGGCCGAACAATGCGGTATCGATCCGGACGACCATCTTGATCGGTTTCTGTTCGGCATTCTCGACCTCCCGGGAACCTGCGACGCCTCGTCACCGTTCTGGACACGGGTCGCGGACCGGGTGACCGCCGGCGTGGACGGCAACGAGCTCTGGGCCGAAGCGTTACTCCGGGTGCGCCCCCGACGAATCGGTCCGAGCGACTGGGCCGATTACCTCATCGCGGTCGGTGCCGACGCCGCTCTCCTCGATGGACGCGTCGACGCGGGTGAATGGCTGGCGGCCCAGACATACCGACTTCTCGACCGCGGCTTCGACGATGACACGGGAGGTGGCCTGGTGCGTCTCGTCGAGAAGGTCATCGCAGCCCGGGATTCTGGACGAATCGAGGTGCACCGGACAGTGGTGGGCACCCCATCGACCTGCGCCATATCGGCGGGACTCTATGACGCTCTTCTGGCGGCCGGGCTGGAGCTCGAAGGCCGCGTCACCGGGCTCACCGAACCGGCCACACATTTCGGACGCGACCTGCGTTTCTACGCGGCGACCCATAGTTTCACCGCAAACATCGACGGCACGGGCAGAGCGCTCATGCGGGCGGTGACCCGCGAGCCGGAGCTGTTGACCGCCGCGGGTGTCGCCGAACTCTGTCGTCGCTACACCAACGAACTCGCGAACCGTTTGACCACAACCGGTTCCGTTCGTCAGATCGTCGAGACCCTCGGCAAGGTTGCCCAGATTCCCGCACCGCTCATGAGCCGGGCGCTCGCCTCGGCGGTGGCCGCCCTTGCTCCCGTTTCCCTGCTGAGCCAAGCAATTCGATGCGGTCTCCCCTCGGAGTACGGGTGGACGATGTTCGAAGATCTGGTCGAGCCGACGCCCGCCCCAACCAGGCCGGGGACATTCGCATCCAGTCGATTCGATGACCGGGAAGCGATTCCGGCGTGGGCAGATGCCTGGCCGGCCGTCGGCGTCCGCAGCGGCAGTCGTTTCGTCTTCGTCGACGGCGATGACGTTGTCGCCGAATGTGCTGGCCTGCCCTGGAACTCACGCTTCCTCACTCTTGTCGATGGCGAGGTGGTGCAGACCGATGGCGATGTCGCCACATGGAGTCCGTCGGGGCGGCGGGCCCACGTGACCTACGACAGCCAATCTTTTGATCGAAATCGTCACGCCGCGAGTACGGGCGCGTCCTGGGTGATGCCGGACGGACGACGGGTTTGGTCGACGACATCGGTTGTCGCGCCGGATATGCCGGCTCTGGTGGTGCTGCGTGAGCCATTTCCCGTCCTCGTCGACGAGGAGGGAAACGCGTGGGTGGTACCGGAGTCGTCCGACGTGAACCGACATCAGTTCCGTCCATTCAGCGGAAGCGAACACCTGACGCCCCCGGACGTGATCGGACTCTTTCCGTCGGCACTGCCCGGCGAACGGATACGCCCCGAGTACTGCACCGCCCGGCCGGTGACTCCCACGACCCGTCATTCGCCGGTCAATACACACAATGAGAGGCATTATCTGGCGGTGTTCTGCGACTCGACCGAACAACGCTGGCGGGTTGTGGAAGGTGACGGCACGTCGATCACCATCGACCTACCGCGTCACATCACTCCGACGTCGGTGATGCGCGTTCCCGAGAGCGGGAGCCACCGGTGGGTTCTCACGGGTTCGCGCATCTACGACGCGGACGGTGGCGACCTGATCTGGGACACCCGCAAACTGGTTGACGGCGAATTATCCTATCGGGCAGCACAACCCGCCCACGAGTGGCTCTGCCACCTGCGGCCCATGTGGTGGCATCAGCTGACCGTGCGAGACTCCGTGACCTCAGATCGGATGCGCGGATTCACCGACGAGGACGCCCAGCAGCTACTGGCCGCCGGTGACGATCATCTGGGTCCCACGATCGAGCGGGTGCTGCCGGGTGCCCCCGTCCCCATCGTCGCGGACCTGACAGAGCTCGTGCACCAGGCCCGGGCGATCGCCGAACGGAGGTCGGATGTCCTCGAACGATGAGGTCAGCTCGAGCACCGGGGATTCTCTGTGGGTGACCGTCGGCGAGACAGAACTGTCCCTGAAGGACGGTGAGGTCGTGGCACGGCGGTTGGACGGCACCGCACTTCCCTCGGTACCGGAGGCCGTGTACGGCACACCCGAGTACACACAGCTGCGTGAACTGGGGGACCTGCTGGTGCGACACGACTCGCACTCCCACGCCGAGGTACAGCGATGGGTGAGTACCGGAATGCCGGTGCGCACACTACTTCTCGGTGAATTATGGCCGGACCCGACCTGGCGACGCTGGTTACGCAACCTGGCCGTCGTACCGATACGCGACGTCACGACACCAGTCGATGCCGACGACCCGCCATCCGCCGGATTTCTCCACCGCGTCGTACCCGACCCACATAGCGACGAGACCGCAGTGATCGAGGTGCTCACACCACTGGACACCATGGTGTCCGTACGGTGCGAGAACGTCGTGTTCCCCCATCCGGCAACACTGGGTGCGGAACTCGACCAGTTGCGACGCTTCGCCGAGGACACCGGTATCGAACAACCCGTCGAGCAGATTCACCGGATGACGTTTCGTTACCGCCCCGACGACCGGGCCTATGTGAACCTCGACTTTCAGGGACGAGAATTCCGCGACAAGCATGCGGTGTCGGACGCCGCTCTCGCCCACGGTTTTCGCGTCCACGACGGTCGTGTGGTGACCAGGATCGTCGCGGACGGAGCGGTCTACGAGGCACATCTGCTGTTCGACGACGAGTACGGCGTCACCACCGACACTCTCAGGTGGCTCTGCCATGACGAGGTGGTTCGAATCCATCACCTGCCCGCTGCGGTCTACAGCGAAGGCGTCCGGATGGCGACGCTCGTCTGCGAGCGTGCCCGGTAGCGACGCGTACACCGGGGGCAGCCCGCATCCGAGGCCGAGAGCTGTGAGTACGGCCTATCCGGTGGTGAACTCCCGAATCGCCCCGGCAACCCCTTTCGGGTCGGTCAGATTCGCGAAGTGACTCTGCCCCGGGAAGACCACCGAGGTGGCATTCGGAATCGACGCCGGCCGGTCGCGACAAGGACATGGTCAACCGGGGTGGTGAGAAGGCCTCCGCCGAGGAGATGGAGAACGTCGCCTACCGACTTGCCGGCGTCGAGACGGCCGCTGCCATCGCCACGCCGGATCTGGTTCTCGGTGAACGGCTCTGCCGGTATCTGACGGTGGCTGTATCTGACGGAGGCCGAGGGACATTCGGTGTCACTCGACGATGTCAGCCGGTCGATGCAGGCCGCCGGGGTGGCACGGTTCAAGATCCCCGAACGTCTGGTCGTCGTCGACAAGATGCCCACCACCAAGATCGACAAGAAGACGATGCGGGACGACATTCGAATGCGACTCGATCGCGACAAGGCATGATCTACCCGCGCGGGGAGCAGTTCCCACTGATCAACCGAATCAACGGCTGCCGCGCGACTCGCCGGGCACCTGCCCGATTACCCTGCCCGATCACCCGGCCACGGTCGGCTTGCCGAGCGTGTCCATCGGTCGGCCGGTAGAGCGAACCGAGCGGTCGCCTCGCGGGTGGACACCGCGGCGGTCAACGTCAGCGGGTCGCGGTAACGCACCGCGGTGAGCTACACCCGGCCCGGGTGGTGCGGAGCGGTGCGAACCGGACGCGCACGCGTCAGCATCCACGACGAAACCGTGAACGTGGTGCCGGAACCATGCCAGCACATGTCAAAAGACTCTGCCGCTATGTGATGTCGACCGGGGATACTGGACGCTATGAGCAGTAACACCACCCGGATGACTCAATCGGACATGTTCTCCTGGCGGATGGAGCACAACCCGGTCCTGCGTTCCACGGTCGTCGTGGTTCTCCTGCTCGATGTCTCACCGGACTGGGACCGACTGGTCGCGACGGCCGAACGGGCAGCCCAGGTACTACCGGCGATGCGCCGCAAGCTGGTACCCGACGTGGGTCTCGCACCGCCCCGGTGGATCGAAGATCCGGATTTCGACCTCCGCTGGCACCTCCGTCGTCTCGCCGCCCCGCATCCCAAGGATCTGCGCGGGGTTCTCGAGGTGGCCCGGACCAAGGCCATGACCGCATTTGATCCGGCACGCCCGATGTGGGAGTACACGCTGCTCGACGGTCTCGAACGCGACGGGGCCGCGGCCGTGGTGATGAAGTTTCACCACTCGATGACCGACGGCGTCGGCGCGGTCCGCATCGCGGCGGAGATCATGGACTTCGAACGGTCCGGAACCCCACGGGAACCGGCGCCCGACAGCGTCGCCCGTGCCGCCGACCCGTCGATACTCGACACCGTCGGCTGGTACGCATCCTCGGCCACAGTGGTGGTGCGCGCGTCCGTGGTCGGGGCGGCACGTCTGGGCACCCGCATGCTCTTCCAACCGATCCGGGCGGTCCGCGATGTCGGGGTGACCCTCGCCTCGATCGCCCGCGTCGTCGAACCGGTGCTCCGCACGCAGTCGCCGGTGATGACCGAGCGCAGCACACGGCGCCACCTCGCGACCCTGAACGTTCCGGTCGACGGATTGGCGGCGGCCGCCGAGAAGGGCGGGGGAACCCTCAACGACGCCTTCCTCGCCGGCATCGTGCTCGGCATGCGTGAGTATCACCGCCGGCACGACTCGGATGTCGATCGTCTGCGGATCACCATGCCGGTCAACCTGCGGCCCGACGACGACGAGACGATCGGCGGCAACCAGATCACGTTGTTGCGCTTCGTGATTCCCTCCGACATTCCCGAACCCGCCAAGCTGATCGGTCGCATCCACGAGATCGTCGCCAACTGGCGGCTGGAGCCGGCGGTCCCGCTGGCCCAGCCCATCGCCGGTGCCCTCAACGTGCTGCCGTCCTCCGCGGTCGGCGCGATGCTCGAACATGTCGACTTCCTCGCCTCCGACGTACCCGGTTCGCCCGTCTCGCTGTACATGGCGGGCGCCAAGATCATCAAGCAGTACGCCTTCGGCCCGACGATCGGGGCAGCGTTCAACGTGACGTTGCTGTCGTATGTGGGGGAGTGCTGCCTGGGCATCGACGTCGACGACGCCGCCGTCCCGGATCTCGATGTCCTCGTCGACAGTCTCGGCGTCGGGTTCGACGAGGTGTGCACCCCCTGAGCTCCACAATCGTGGTGTGACCAGCGCGGCGCCGCGATGAGTATCGCGCTCCGGTGCAGTCTGACTTTCATGGGCACACTCATCTACGGCTTCACCGTGTCGGTCGACGGCTACATCGCCGATGCGCACGGAAACATCGACTGGTCCGATCTGAACGAGGAACTGCATCAGTACTGGAACGATTTCGAACGCGAGACCAGCCTGGCGTTCTACGGACGGCGACTCTACGACCTCATGGCCGACTACTGGCCGACCGCCGACGACGACCCCGAGGCGTCACCCATCATCGTCGACTTCGCCCGCATCTGGCGCGCCATGCCCAAGGTGGTCTTCTCCCACACCCTGGAGTCCGTCGACTGGAACTCGCGCCTGGAACGCGGCGACCCGGTCGAGGTGGTCACCAGACTGAAGGCCGAGACCGACGGCCAGTTGGAGATCGCCGGCGCGACCCTGGCCGCACCGGTGATCCGGGCCGGACTGGTGGACGAGTATCGACTCGTGATCGCGCCCACGGCAATCGGCGGCGGTCTGCCGTTCTTTCCGATGCTGCCATCGTGGATGTCGTTGCGACTGTTGGAGAATCGCACCTTCCCGGGTGGCACCGTCCTGCTGCGCTACGCGGCACAGCGTGACTGACGTACCCTCACGCGCCTATCGGCACCAATTCGAAGACCGGGTGTCGATCCGCTTCGGCGGCGAATTCCTCCAGCGGCGCATCGGGTTTCGCGACGAAGTAATCGCGCGGCGGACCGGTGATCCGGAGATACTCCTTCAGGATCGGGGCGGCCTCCTCGGGTGCGGTGACCTCGCGCACCGCCCACTCCTGGTTCTCGCCGCGCCGGATGATGCGTACCGTTCCGGACGCGCGCGCATTGTGCACCCATCCGACGGGGCCGTAGGGCGCGACGAGCCATCGCGAGCCGTCTCGTTCGACGAGGCTGACCGGGTGACTGTGCTGTTTACCGGTCTTCCGTCCGCGGGTGGTCATCATGTAGGTGTGCGGTACCAATCCCCACCGCACCGGCACGGGCATTACCTTCTCGCCGACCCTGCGTATCGGCGTCATGCGGAATCTCTTGACCTCACCCATGCTCCGATTGTCCCGCCCACCCGACAGGAGGGGTAGAGACATTGGACTCGAACTCCGAACATTCAGTGCTTTGCCGTACCGGAGACATCGGTGAGATCGACGGAGATGACGAGTTCGGCAGTTCATGGCGACCACGTTCGGTATGAATGGTGGATGTCCCCCAAAGAGACCGACCCACACACCGAGGACACAGGCACCGGGCCGGAAGGCGCGGATTCCGACGTGCAATCAGATCCCGCTTCCGGCGAGACATCCGGAGACTGGACCGGCGAGGGCGGCGCGACCGACGATGGCCCCGCCACCGACACCGACACCGACACCGACACCGACACCGACACCGACACCGACTGACAATACGGGGCATCTTCTGCCTTGATGGCAGTTTCTGCCACCAGTTGCTAGGGTGTGGGACATGGGCACCGTCCCCACCTTGCGTGAACAACGTCAGCAGCAGACGTCGGTCGACATCTCCGACGCCGCGCTGGACCTGTTTGCCCGGCGCGGCTACACGGCGACCACCATCCCCGACATCGCCGCGGCCGCACACGTTTCGGTACGCACATTCCATCGCTATTTCCCCACCAAGGAAGATGTGATCGCCCCGGCACTTGACGCCGGCTGGCGATCCTACGTCGACGCCTTCGCGGCGCGCCCGGACGAGGAGAACCTCATCGACGGGCTGGTCGGCGCATTGCAGACGGCGCTCGACGAACCATCCGGCCGGCGCCACCGCACCTTCCTGCGGACACTCCCGACGTCACCGGCGCTCGCATCCGCGTGGCTCAGCGTGCACGACCGTTGTTGTGACGCACTACGCCCCGTGCTCGCCGGACGCATCGACCTCGACCCGGCCGACCTGCGCGCACAATTCGCCGCCGCCTGCGTCGTGACCGCCAACCGACTGGCCGTCGAGAACTGGGCCCGAGATCCACAGGTGGCGATCGACGACACGGTGCGGAACCTACTGTCCGCTGCCGGGCCAATTATCAACCCGGCGACCGGCAGTCGTCGGTCCGCCAGACGAAAGGTGTAAACAATGACAAGCGCAGGACGAGTGGCGGGCAAGGTCGCCTTCATCACCGGAGCAGCGCGCGGCCAGGGGCGGGCCGAGGCCGTCGCGCTGGCCGAGGAGGGCGCGGACGTCATTCTCTGTGACGTCTGTGCACCCCCCACCGACACCGACTATCCGGCCGCCACCCCGGAGGATCTGGCCGAAACCGTTGCGCTCGTGGAGAAGACCGGACGTAGCGCAGTGCACGCCGAGGTCGACGTCCGCGATCTCGACGGCATGGTCGAGCTGGTGACGCGTGGTGTCGATCAACTGGGACGCCTCGACATCGTGGTGGCGAACGCCGGGGTCGTCAGCTGGGGACGATTCTGGGAGATGTCGGTAGACCGGTGGCGCGACATGATCGACATCAACCTCACCGGCGTGTTCAACACGCTGCGCGCCGCCGCGCCGACCATGATCGACCTCGGTAACGGCGGATCGATCATCGCGACCAGTTCCGTGGCCGGCATCAAGTCACTGCCCGGCCAAAGTCATTACAGCGCAGCCAAACACGGCGTCGTCGGGCTGGTCAAGTCGGCCGCGATCGAGTTGGCGCCCTACCGGATCCGCGTCAACTCGATACACCCGTGGGGCGTCAACACCCCGATGGGCTCCCAAGGCCCTGAAGGTACGAAGGTGTTCGCGGACAATCCTTCCTACGCTGCGGCCATGGGGCAGTACTGGTTCGATCCGCCGATCTCGGAGCCCGAGGACATCGCCAACGCCGTACTCTTCCTGGCCGGTGACGAGTCACGGACGATCACCGGGATTCAGCTCCCCGTCGATCACGGGGCGAGCAAGATCTGACTCACCCCCGCGGACGAGTGACGTCAGGCAGGTTCCAGAGAGCGCGTGGCCTTCGCCAACGCCGCGAGGGTCCGCAGGACCGACTCACGTTTCGCACTCAGGTCCGACACCTTGGCCTTGCCGCTGAGACCTGGATCGTTCTGCGCGACGGTGAGGCGTTCCTCGATCTCGGCGAGTTGCGCCAGCAGCTTCTCGGCCCGATGCTCGAGTTCTGCGCGGTCCGGCCCGGAAACGTTCGAGGATCGAACCGTCGCCGACGCGGCGGTCCGCGCCGGGCTAGCGCTCGTCCTTCCCGCAGGCTGAGTTCGCCCGGCCGAGCCAGTGGCGACCACGCCACGCTGCCCGGATCGGGACTTTCCACGCCGTGACGGCTCGGTGCGGGTACGGGTCAGCTCCGCCCGCGCCTCGCGAGCCGCGACACGGTGCGCGCGCTCCTCCTCGTCGTCGGACTCCAACGACCCACCCAACGGCCGCAGACCATAGAAGTCGACGAACTCGCGAGCCTCGGCGATGGTCTGTTCGGAGGTCCGGCAACGTGCGCATCGCGGTTCGTTGCGGAAGTAGGCGAGGTCGTCGGTCGACGAGCACCACACGCATTCACGCAGGGTGATGTCATTCATAGGAGCGTCGGCAGTGGGGAGAGGCACGGGCGAACAGAGTACGCCACAGCGTATTTCGTGACGCAGGGGGGTGGTTGAGCACGTGAGAGACGGTCACCGAGCATCCGAGGCATCGGTGGTGAGCGCAACATCGGAGATCGTGCGAAGTGTGCCGTCGTCTCCGGGTTGCTCGAACACCGCCCGTGCCGAACGTCCGAGGAAGCCGGCGGTCGCGATGGTGTTTCCGAAGATCGGGCCGTTGACCTTGGTCCAGGACATCGGCAGCGGGGGAGCGCCGGCGTGCCGGGCCCACCGACGGGTCCCACGCGCCAGGAGGGTTGACCAGCCCACGATGAACATCGGTTTGACGTACGGCGGTACCACGTTGTGTACCGGGGAGCAGACGAGTTGGTACACGGCCGAATGCACCGGTTCGCCGAAGTCGACGCGCGCGGCGTAGCTGTGGTGGACATCGCCGGACAGGACGGTGATGGTCGACGGTGCGACGGGCCGCGACGCGCTGCTGCGGATGAGCCTGGTGAGTCGCTCGAAGGACTGGCTGAAGGCGGGCCAGTGTTCGAGGTCGGCACCCTGGCGGATCCGCTCGGCCAACCGACCACGCCACCCGGACCGGTGCGCGGCGATCTCGTTCACCGTCTCGACGTCACCGAGAACCGGAGGCAGCAGCCACGGCAGAGACGTTGCGATCATCAGGTGATCGACCGCTTCCGGCGAGTCGGTCAGCTGGCTTCGAACCACTCGAATTCTCCGTCGCTCAACATCTTTCGGTCACCCTCGGCGAGAATCCGGCCGTTACGGGAATCGACGACGATCAGTCGGGCACGCCCCAGGTCCCAACGGAAGCTGAACCGAAGGCCTTTGCGCCCATCGGATTCGGTGTCGGCGCGGTCGGCGAGGTCGACCAACCGCGACCAGCAGTCCCCGTCGATGTCGATGACGTCCTGATAGTCGGGGTCGATGGCGAGGACAGCCGGATCGAGGTTTCCGATATGTTGAAACACTCAGTACGACACCAGACCCGCCCGAATCCGTTCGCGCCACCACGGTTGCCGGTTGATCTGTTCCTGCCACGCGGCCGACGTGTTCCAGTCGTCTCGGATGTCGTGGTCGTCGAAGATCATCGCCGTCGGCACGGTCGAGAGAATCCACCGGATCTCCGGATCGCCCCACGTGTGCCGGTAGAGACTGGCGTACTCGTCGAAGCCGACCACCTCGTCGTCGGGGAGGTCGGTGCTGGATCGCCGCCCGGCCAGATTGCGACGGGCGCGGGGAGTCAGCTCGTCGGCGTACACCTGATCACCGAGCAGGAGCAGTGCATCCGGCCACTGCTCATGAGGCAGGCCGGCAAGGCGGGTCGCATAGGAGTCGAGTGCGTCGATCCCCAGCTTCTCGTCGAGGTTCGGGTCGTCGGTCCGAGGAAACCGGCATGAACCGAACACCACACGGTTTCTGGTGGCGGATGCGGGACCGCGCGTCCGGATGACGCTGGGCGGGGGGAACTCGGAGTCGGGTTCCGGCCACACCCTTCCAAGCCGATAAGATACATTATGTCAAGTAAACCACTGCATATTGCAACAGATGAATCAGGGCCAGCCCGGCGCATGCACCCGCCGCCACTCCCTCGAACCCTTTGTCTACCAAGCCGTTTCGCGTCGACCCTTGCCTCTCGCAGACATAGGTGGCGTCTGTCACAGACATACTGCTCGGTGACCGGCTTCGGCGGCAACAACCAGTTGGCAGGTTACGACCTGCTCATCCAGGCGGTCGGCGGGCTGATGAGCGTCACCGGGCCGGACCCGGACACCCCGACGAAGGTCGGTGTCGCGATGGTCGACGTGATCACCGGGTTGCATGCCGCAGTGGGAATCCTTGCGGCGCTACGACACCGGGACCAGACCGGCGAAGTCAGCGGGTCGAGGTCAACCTGCTGTCGTCGCTGCTGTCGGCACTGGTCAACCAGTCATCGGGCTATGTGTCCGCAGGCGTGGTGCCGCAGGCGATGGGCAATCGGCATCCGAGCATCGCGCCGTACGAGGTGTTCTCGGCATCCGACCGTCCGCTGGTGCTGGCCGTCGGCAACGACCGGCAGTTCGCTGCTCTGGCAGACGTTCTGGGACAACCGGATCTGGCCGACGACGAACGGTATGCGACCAATGCCGCCCGCGTGGCGAATCGCGTCGAACTGACCGAGCTCCTGAACGCCGCGCTGGGTGCCGACACCGCGGATGCCTGGTTCGAGCGGCTCACCGAGCACAGGGTGCCGTGCGGCCCGCTCAACGACATCGCGGATGCCGTCGCACTCGCCGAACGTCTCGGGCTCGAACCGGTCATCACCATCGACGACGAACGTAGTCATGCCCCGATCCGTCAGGTGGCCAACCCGATCCGGCTCTCGGCCACGCCCGCGACCTACCGTTGCGCTCCGCCCAGACTCGACGAACACAGACTCGACGAACACCGGTCACCGAGTACGACGCGCTACTCGTAGCGTTCGATGCTGCTCTCGGCCAGCCGCGACAGGCCATCGCGGATGTGCCGTGCCCAGATGCTGCTGATGCCCTCGACGGCCTGCAGGTCGGCGGCGCTGGTGGCGAGCAATGCCTGTAGCGTGCCGAAGCTGCGGACCAGGCGGTCGATGTGGGCGAACTGCAGGCGTGAGATGCGGGCCAGCAGCCGGTAGCCGCGCGGGCTCATCGCGGTGTCCTGCGCCTCGATGGTCGTCGGGTAGCCGAAGGCACCCGCGATCAGTGTTAGGTCGAGGAGATCGACATCGGTGAGTCGCGCCACCAACAGACCCTGCACGCGTTCTTCGATGAGCTCGGCGAGCCTCGAATCGCGCATTTGACCCATATCAGTGCCGATGCCGGCCAGTACATCGCCTCGGTCGTTGCCGAGCGTGCGCCGGAGACGTTGTGGTGTATGGACCCGTTTCACGTTGTTCAGTGGGCGACACGGGCATTAGACCGATGCCGGGCGAGAGTGATGAATCGTATCGCCGGGCTGACCCAGGCCGACCGCCGCCACCTGCGATGGGCGATGCTGAAGAATCCCGAGAACCTCACCACGGCCCAGCGACGTACCCGCGCGAGGATTGTTGGCCACGCCAATAATGAACTCGCGCGAGCGTATCAGCTCAAAGAGCAACTGCGATATCTGTTCTCCGGAACGCATGATGATCCATGGCGGGCGATCGAACGCTGGATCAGTCGCGCGAGGCGCAGCGGGATCATCGAGATGTGCGCCCTCGTCACCAGTGTCGAGTCGCAGAAGACGCAGATCTATAACGCGATCGTCTGCGGCCTGTCGAATGCGCGAGTGGAAGCCAACAACACCCACTTGCGTGCACTGATGAAACGCGCCTACGGATTTCACGCACCCGATGCCCTCATCGCAATGTCGACACTGACTCGCGGAGGCGCGTGTCCTGCTCTCCCGCAACGAAACTGACCCACAACATCGTCAAAGAGCCCAGGTGTTCGGAGTGAACGTCCGATCGCACTTCCTCGGTGTGAAATACGCCTTGCCGCTCATGGAGTCGGGGTCCTCCGCTGTGCTGATCTCGTCCACCTCGGTTTTCAGTGCGTCGGGTGCCGTGCCCGCAATGAGTGCGTCGAAAGCGGCGCTCACCGCGTTCTGCAACCACGCGGCGATGGAGAACGCATCACGTGGGGTCCGTTGCAACGTGGGCTCTCCCGGCCTGATCGACACCCCACTCGGACGTAGCGGAGGCCGGGAACGTTCACGGAGAACACACTCACCGATGGGGACGAGCTGCTGAAACGGCTCGTGCATCCGTGCAGACGGTTACAGCGGGAGCACCGCTGAACTGGATCTGGACGCTATGGGGGTCGGCGCCGGTCTTCGACAGCGATGGTGAGGTTGCCGGCGCGCCCAGCGTTGTCGCGATGCGTAGACGGATGCCAGCCGAACGGCTCGACGCCATCGTCGTCGCGGTGCGCAGTGCAGCCGCCGATCTCACCGAGCAACTGACGCTCGTCGGTTCGTGACGGACCGGTCAGTTCGCCAACGACTTCCAGAATCCGCAGCGGTGCAGGGAGGTGAAGCCACCCCGCATATGTGAGCTCTCGACGCCGATCGAGAGGAAGCGTTGGTGGTATCTGGTCCACGGCGTCCAGGCAGGGAGACCGGGTCCGTTCGGATTCCCGGTGTGGGCGAACGTGGTCCACTGACGCTTCCACTGTGCGGCGAGCTGTGCGGGCTTCCCGGTCCACGGGATCGGGATGCCGCCCAGGCGATTGAACAGGTAGGGAATGTCGGAGGCGTGAAATGCGCCCGGCAGCACCGGGTTCTCGCCCAGCGGGGCCGCGGTCGACCGGTACTGCCACACGGTGGTGCCGCCGGCCGCAGCCGACCGGGTGGTCTGGTCGGCGGGGCAGGCGAACAGTGAATCGGTGTACACCGCCGACAGCGCACGAGTCGGAGAGCCGTAGCGAGACACCGGGTATGTGGCGAGGATCTGCCGCCAGTGATCCGGGTAGAGCGTGCGGATCTCGTCGCGGTACCCCGCCGCGGTCGGGACCTTGCCCTGGGCGTAGTCGAAGAGCGCCACAAAGGTGCCGCCCTCCTCGGCGTTACTCCCGACGATCATGGGGATGTGCGAGGCAGCTCCGGCGGCGAGCGCCTCACCGGGGGTGCGGGCGACCACCACGCCATCCCGGAACGGAGTCCAGGTGATCGCGGCGCTGTTGAACTTTGTGGTCGGCGAATCCAACAGCTTCTCGATGGGAAGCGAACGAAGGCACGCCACTCGGGAGGCCCGTTCGGTACATCCCAGTGACGCGGCGTAGGCGGCCGAACGGCGGTAGCCCTCCCGCACGGGTGGCGGGACCAACGGGCTGTCCTCACATGCACCGCTCTGCACAATGGCCTTGGTGAACAGGCCTGCCGAACCCCGGGCGGCGAGCTGCGAGCACACGCTCATCCCACCTGCCGACTCGCCGAAGATAGTCACGTTGTGCGGATCGCCACCGAACCGTCCGATGTTGTCCCGCACCCACCTCAGGGCGAACTGCTGGTCGGCGATCCCGTATGTCCCGGTGGCTCCGTCGGATTCGGCGGCGAGTTCCGGAAGCGCAAGGAATCCGAACGGTCCGACACGGTAATTCGGCACTGCCACGATCACGTTGCCGGTCCGGGCGAGCTCGGCCGGAGAGTCGTATTGGAGATTCGAGCCGAGGACAAAGGCGCCGCCGAAGAGGTACACCATCACCGGTAGTCGGTGCCCGGCAGCGTGCGGCGGCACATAGAGGTCGATGTTCAGGCAGTTCTCACTCGTCGGGAAAGGAACCGAACTGGGGAGTGAGATACCTGGCGTCGGCAAGGCCTGTGGGCATTGCGGTCCGTGCTGATCCGCGCGGCGAACCCCAGGCCAGGGAGCGGCTGCGTGCGGAAGGGCGAACCGCTCCGCCGTCGCGAACGGCACACCGAGGTATGTCATGACGCCGTCTCGCGGGAAGCCCTGGACTGTGCCGCCGGTCACCGACACCGCCGAGGCCGCGGCGGCGGGCGCGACCGCGACCACCGAGGCCGCGATGCAGACACTGATGATGAGACAAAGGCGACCGAGCAGCGTCGAGCGAACAAGCATAAGTGTCCAGTCGGGCTCGAACCGACACTGGGCGGATTTTAAGTCCCGTACCGTGCGTATCCGGCAGGCTAGGGGAGTCTCAGGACGTCTAGTGACCTGCACTTACCGTCCACGGTAGTCATGCTCTGAACAGGGTTGTCTGCACAACTTGTGACAACCTCGTGACAACGAGCCCTTAGAGAGACCTACCTACTGAACGCTTGTTGAGATTAATCACTTACAGATCAGTGGTCTCTGAAGTCGGCCGGGTTCTGCTTGGGATGACTACCCCTCACAACTCTCACAACACTCAGAACTGATTGCCGGCAGACCAATCGGCAGTCAGCGTTGCGCGGTGCGTACACCGCGCGCCAGGTGATTGCCGCTTGTTCGATCAGGAGCCGATGCGTGCGTGCAAGCGTAGGAGTGCGTGCATCATCTGTTCCGGGGAATCTGCAGTTAACGTCCACGCTCGCCGCTAGGCGGCTCGTACGGTCAAGGGCTATGGACATAGCAATGACAGGCACCGAATTGCAGTCGTACTCCGAGGTCCTCGTGACCAAACCGCACGACGAGCCTCCACCTGAGATCGCCCTCGCGATTGCCGCCTTCCGCACGGCCGGGGACAAGCTACACGTCGGTGTGAGTTGGCCGACGTATGGCGAGGAGTCGGCCACCTGGGAATCGCTTGCGGCGACAGATCGCGGCCTCATCTACGTCTCGCTTCATCGTCCGATTGGCATATGGAACGGAGGCAACCCGCCGCTCGGCTCGCGCTCAGAGGTTGCGGACGGGCGGACCAGCTTCACGAGGTGGCGAGATGTGACATTCGAGGTGCGGACGGTTTGTCCAGAACCGGATCTTTCGGCCTGGCTCGACGTCGAGATCACAGGCGACGGCGGCACCGTCCAGATACCGCGGCCGGATTGACAGATCCCCGATTTCCGGTCCAGGTAGTTCTAGAGCCAGTTCCAACTTGTCGTTGATCAGTTGATCTCGCACCCGGCCGGGTGGTGTCGGTGGGTGCATCCGGCAGCGTACTCGGCCGGTGTCTTGTAGCCCAGCGCCGAGTGCCGGTGCCGGTGATTGTGGTCGTCCTTGAAGTCCTCGATCACTACGCGCGCCTCCAGCAGAGTGGGCCAGCAGTTGCGGTTCAGGCACTCGTCGCGGAGTCGGTTGCCCGAACGACTCGATGAACCCGTTGTTCCACGGCGTACCCGGCGGAATGTAGGAGATCCCGACAGTCCCAGTACAGAACTCGCGCAGGGCCTCGGAGATGAACTCTGGGCCGTTGTCCATGCGCAGCACCATTGGCGGGCCACCCCAGATCGCGAACGTCTTCTCCAGCTCTTCGGTCAGCCGCCCGGCGGTGATCGAGCGGTCCACGATGTTCAGCAACGACTGGCGCGTGTGCTCATCGACCATCGAAGCGATCTTGATCCTGGTCCCGTCGACGGTGGAATCGAACTGAAAATCCAACGCCCACACGACCTTCGGCGCATCCGCGGCGATAACCGGCACCGAGGACTGACCGGCCCGTTTGCGTCGCGGCGCGCGCCGGACCTGCAAACCTTCTTCCTTCCACAGGCGGTGCACCTTCTTCTTGTTCACCACGACACCATCGTCGAACCGCAGGTGCGCCCACGCCCGCCGGAACCCGTGACGGGCGTTCCTAGCGGCATAGCCGCGCAATTGCTCTCGCAGGCCGACGTCCGGGTCGGCTGGGGTGTGCGACTGCGACGGGGTCCGGTACGCCGACCGGGAAAGCCCAACAACCTTGCACGCCTTACGCTCGGACAGGCCCTTGACGTCCTTGAGCATGTCGATCGCGGCGCGTTTAGCCGTTGGGCTCAGAATTTTCCCTTCGCGACCTCCCGGAGAGCGTCCTTCTCCAACTCGGCGTCGGCGAGCAACCGCTTGAGCCGGCTGTTCTGCTCCCGGAGCTCCTTGAGTTCCTTCGCGGCATCGCGGTCCATACCGCCGTACTGGCGGCGCCAGTTGTACAAAGTCGCCGCGGACACTTCCAGGTCGGCGGCGATCTGCTCACCGGCCTTGCCTTCGGCGGCCAGTTCGTCGGCCCGGCGCAACTTGCGCACGATGTCCTCCGCCGAGTGACGCTTACGTCCTGCCATGATCCTCATCGTCCCTTCTCAGCCCTCACCAGGGCATCAGGACTCTAAAACACTATCGACCACTTCCCGGGGAACATGCCACGGCGGCACGGCACTGCTCATTGGTGGACTTCTCTCCGTTGAGAATATGCAGTGATCGAATATGCAGAGTTACCAGTACGACACTACATATTGCTTACCAGCACAAGAAGATTCGACAGCCCGGACCCACCACCACTACTACTCGCGACGTTGCGCTACCACTCTTTGCGCATCGCATCATCGCGCAAGACCCAGAAACGCCATCAGCGAGCGTTCAACTTCCACGAGCTGTTCGGACGTCAGCCGGCCAACGCGCGTCAGCACATTCGACCGTCGTACCGCGGTGAGCTTGTCGACCATCACGTCGCTGTCCCGTTCGAGACCTGAGATCGCTTCACGTTCGCTTGGGATACGAATGCGAAACAACGGCGCCTCGATGAGCCGGCTCGTCATCGGCGCAATCAACACCGACAGAGTTGAATCGAACAGGTCGTCCTGGATGATGACCGCAGGGCGCGGCTTCGATGCATACACACCACCCGCCACAGTCCAGATCTCGCCGCGAATCACGCCTCGTCGTCCCACGGCGCGGCGACAGCCTCGACGAAATCCTGCTCGTCCCCATCGGCATCGGCCTGCGCAACCAGCACCGATTGAGTGTGGGCTTGCGCGGCAAATTCGGGCGTGCGCACGTCAGGGACCCAAACCTGCAACGGGCGCAAACCGCGCTCACGCATCCGGCGTCGATACTCACCAACCCTGTCCCTCACTGCCATGAGCCAACGTTACATGTAACGCTACAGAGTGGCCATGCTGTGCGTTGGCTGCGAATATGCAGCAATCGAATATGCAGGGTTGCCAGTAAAACCGACAGGTTGAACCTTCTCACCCCACTCGCGGAGCCCGGTGCCGTAGAGAAATTCCGGGCCGACCAAGATCGTGCGTATGACGGAACCTTGAGCGAGCCGTATGCCCGATGAAGTGCGCCGCGGGTTGCTCGACACCAACATCTTGATTCTTCGCCACGCGATCGACCCTGAAGAACTTCCCGTCGAGATGGCAATCAGCGCAATCACACTGGCGGAACTTTCCGCCGGCGTCCACCTGGTCAGGGGCGACGAAGCCGAGGCGTCGTCCGGGCGTGCGCGCCGCGCCGCTGTCCTCCAGCGTGTCGAGAACGAGTTTGACCCGTTGCCCTTCGACGCCGATGCTGCTCGCGCATTCGGGTGTATCAGCGCCGCTGTCCAAGCCCGCGATAGGACACCGAGGCGGAGGGCGGCCGACCTCATGATCGCGGCTGTTTCAGCCGCCGCCATGCTGCCGCTGTACACGACCAACCCTGACGACTTCGACGGCCTGGACGGCATCGTTCGCGTCATTCCAGTGAATCGCCCGATGGCCCGATCTCCGCATCGAGCTACCGGGCGCCGATGAGCCGGATCGCCATCGGCACAGCCCCGCAATGCGGACCGATGGCATCACCTTCAGGAATTGATGTGATGCCGCACCTTGCGGATCTCAGCTGAGACCCGACGGCACGACCTTGCCGTTGACGGTCACCGTGACCACGCCGGTCCGGGTGTTCTCGGTGATCTTGCCGTGCTCAAAGGTCACCGTCTCCAGCTGGCCCTGGGTGGTGAGGTCGCTGGTGGGAACTCCCAGAGGTCCGGCCGAACCGTTCTGGCCGCTCAGCGACGGCGTGCCGTCCGGAGCGCGCTCGGTGTTCCACGCGTCCCGGATCTTGCCGGAGGTGACGATGTACGCCGGTGTTCCCTCGTCATCGTTCTTCGCGATGATGACGCCGCCCTGAAACTGTTGGAACACGACGCCGCTGTCGCGGGTTCCGGCATTGTGGTCGCCGGTCAGCGGCTTCCCGAGGGCCGACTTCTGCGCGGCGGTCGCCGAGGAGTACTTGGCGGCGATGGGGCCGGTCAGGGTGACCTCGACATCACGCTCCCCCATGATCGTCACCTGACCTGAGGCGGCCGACGCCGACGGCTCCGCGACCGACGAAGTACTCGTCTCCTCACCGGACGCTGACGTCGGCGGCGTCGTCGACCCCGTCGACCCCGTCGACGCCGTCATCGACCCTGACACCGACGATGTTTGCGTCACGGCGTCATTCGCATCGTTGCCACCGCACGCAGAAGCAATCAGCGTGACAGCAAACAGTGCGGCGACAACTGCGGCGCGGCGGGTTGCGACCTGGCTCATGTATTCCTCTCGAAACATCGGACACCGGCCCGTTCAGGACACGCGAACCGGACATCCCGACTGACTCTATAGGCACAACGGCAGGGAGGCAGTCGAGAGGGACCGCCGTCGCGGTCATACACCTGCACCCGGGTCCGATGCCTGCGACCATGACGGCACCGTCACGGCGAGAGTATCGGGGTCACCACCGAGACGTCGGACTTCGTCGAACCACGCCCGCATGTTGGGGTTGACCGCCCGAACCACGGCAGAACTCTCGACCCGCACATCGTAGGCACGCGAGATGCCGCTGCCCGGAATCTCCACCGTCGGAGCGAAGGTTCGCCACCCACGAGCGAACCGCGGCACGAACGGCGCGGCTTTGCGACGGAGTGCCCCACCGATCACGCTGAACAGGTTGGAGATCCGATAGGCGAACGTCAACGAGTTGTGCTGCTCGGTCGCGTCCGCTGCCTGACACTTGTTGGTGGACAACCGGTCCCAGTCAAAGCTCAGACCGTGCCGAATGCCGTAGCGCCCGGTTCCCATCGCCTCACGCACCATCCACAACAGCGATCGATCGGAGTAGAAGCAGTCCTGATACCCACCGCCGACGTCGGAGTGCACGCCGTCGAACCAGACCTGGGCGATGTCGAGATGGTGCCCACCCCACAAGCAGGGGGCGAAGATCCGTCGGCGTTCAGCGATGGCGAGGGCCTGGCGAGCGCACGTCACCGCGTCCGAGAGAGTGACATCGTGGAACCTGTACTTTCGTCGTGCGATTCCGGGAACTCCCAGTGCACCAACGGTATCGAAGACCCCCAGGAAGTCGATGGTCACCTCCGCCGCCGGATGGCAGTAGGTGCCGAGGTCGGCGACCGCCCGGTCGTACTCGGTGCTCACCGGGGCCGGTTTCGCGGGATCGGCGCTGTACGGCCGGTTTCGATACAGCGACATCGCCGTCGGCAACTTCCCCTGCGCCACCCCCATCGGCGTCAGGAGCCCGACCCGCGCGATCATGCCGCACAAGCTGCGCGCGGTGTAGGCACCGCGACTGAACCCGAAGACGAACACCCGGTCTCCCGGCGCGTAGTTCAGGGCGAGAAACCGGTAGCAGTCGGTGATCGCCGCATCGAGGCCGATGCCGAATGCACCACCCAGGATCCGCTCGACGCGGCTCCCCCCGGAACCCACACCGCGCGAATAGTGAACGACCTGCGGCTCACCGTCGGCGCCCGAGGACGCGACCGATCGAGCGATCTTTTCCACATTGGAGACGAATTGATCATCGGCACTTTTCCACGTCCCGTCGCAGCACACCACGAGGTTCTTGACCATGGCTCAACGCTACGGTGTCAGCCGCCACGATTCATGGAAAGCGGCCCCCGACGCACCCGATCACGCAGCCGCAAGCGTGTCACCACGCGTGAGCAGCCGCGCATAACGACCGCTCTGCGAGACCAGTTCCTCGTGGGTGCCTCGTTCGGCGATACGACCATGATCAAGTACCAGGATCTGGTCGGCGTCACGAATCGTCGACAGACGGTGCGCCACCGTGATGGTGGTACGTCCCCGACTGGCGGCGTCGACGGCGGCCTGCACCGCACGTTCGGTCTCGTTGTCCAACGCGCTGGTGGCCTCGTCGAGCACGAGAATCTTCGGATTTCGCAACAGCGTGCGCGCCAACGCGATTCGCTGCTTCTCACCCCCGGAGAACCGATGCCCGCGGGCACCGACGAGGGTGTCGTAGCCGTCGGGCAGCGCGGCAACGAGATCGTGCACCTGTGCGGCGCGAGCTGCCGCCTCGATCTCAGCATCGCTTGCGTCGGGCCGGGCATGGCGCAGATTGTCGCGGATGCTGGTGTGCAGCAGATACGTCTCCTGCGACACCACACCGACCAGCTGCGCGAGGTCGGCGAGGGCTATGTCGCGGACGTCGACTCCGTCGATGCTCACCGATCCGTGGTCCGCGTCGTGCAGTCGCGACACCAGGGAGGCGAGAGTGGTCTTGCCCGAACCGGTTTCGCCGACCAGCGCAAGTGATCCGCCGGCGGGCAGATCGATGTCGATTCCGTCGAGTGCGTTGGTGGCTGCACCCTCGTAGCGGAACACAACATCGTCAAACCGGACAGCACCACGTGGATCCTGCAGTCGCACCGGACGTTCTGGATCGGCAATGGTGACGGGAAGGTCGAGATACTCAAAGATCCGGCTGAACAGTGCCAGCGAGCTGGTGATACTGACACCCACGTCGAGCAGACCCATCAGCGGACGGAACAGTGCCGCCTGTAGACCGGTGAAGGCAACCAGGGTGCCGATCGTCATGCCACCGGAGGTCGCCGGCAGTCCGGCCACCAGATAGAGCAGTGCCGGGATCGTCGCGAAGATGATGTTCATCGTCGCCATCCGCCACCGCCCCGACAGCTGTGAACGCACCTCGAGATCGACGAGGCGGTGGGAGGTGTCGGAGAATCGATCGGCGAGCACGGGTCCCGCACCCAGGGTCTTGGACAGCTGGATGCCGCCGATCGACAATGATTCCTCGATCTGGGTCTGCATGTCGGCGAGGGTGCGCTGCCGTGCGGCGGTGACCTCGCGCCGCATCCGGGCGACGGTGCGGGTCAGCCAGATCGCCGGCGGCACCACCACCAGCGACAGCAGCGACAACTGCCAACTGAGAACCACCATCGCGACGACGGTACCGACGACCGTGGTGAGGTTGGCGGCCACCGACGTGGCGGTCGTGGTGACGACGGTCTGCATGCCGCCGATGTCGTTGGTCAGCCGGGATTGCACCTCTCCCCCACGAGTGCGCGTGAAGAAGCCCAGAGACTGCCGCTGCAGGTGTGCGAACACCCGGGTTCGCAGGTCGTGCATCACGCGCTGCCCGACCGTGGTGGAGATCCAGGTCTGCAGCACACCGAGGACGGAACTGACGACGGTGATGCCGATCATGGCCACCACTGCCCACACCAGCAGGGTCACATCCTGTTTCGGGATCGCGCGATCGATCACGGCGCGGACCAGGAACGGATTGGCGAGCGTGATCACCGACGATGCGACAATGAGAACCATCACGATGGCGATACGCAGGCGGTAATGCGTGAACAGCGCCGCGACGCGACGCAAGCTGACGGGACTGTTGTCCAGCTGAATGCGGTCGGCCGGATTCACGCGCGCCGGTCCACCACGTTGAGGCATCACAGATTGAGGGGCTGTCAGGGCACCCACCTCCTTTGGTCATGCTGAGGTTTCCTCATGATATCCCTACTACTAACTGAGGTAGCATCCCTTTTATGCCCGAGGCAGCTGACCACGCCGACGACGACCGCGAATCGCTGCGGGACCTGGCGATGGCCACCTCCCGAGCCCTGCGACGCCGATGGGTCGGCACGCTCGACCCCTGGCACCTTTCTCCGCACGAGGCGCGGGCTCTGCGGGTCGTCGCCCACAGCGACAGTCTGCGGCTGGGCGAGATCGCACAGCGGCTACGGATCGCCCCCCGATCGGCGACGGAGGTGATCGACCGGCTCGAGGACCGGGGACTGACCGAGCGGGTTCCCGACGAACGTGATCGTCGAGCACGCTGTGTTCGCACCACGCCCGAGGGCCGCCGCGTACTCGCCGAACTTCAGCAGGCCCAGGCCACCGACGCCGAAAACTTCTTCGCGGTCCTCACCGAGGACCAGCGCACGCAACTCGGCGAACTGCTGCGCCGCCTCACCGCGGCCCACGCCGACGACGATCGGTGTCGGCCGTCGCCTCCTGCGCCGACACCCTGACCCACGTCACGCCGGTCCCGTCCCGGCGATTCGCCACGCCGACGCATGCGCGGTCTACTATGTAGACAGATCTACCCAGTAAGCCGCGTCGGAAGGTTCAGGCATGGGCACGAGTAGACCGCGTCCCGCTCGCGAACGGCTGCTGGCCGCTGCTGCCCGGCGCTTCTACGCCGACGGTGTCACCGCCACCGGCATCGACACCATCACCGCCGACGCCGGGGTCGCAAAGATGAGCCTCTACAACAACTTTGCGTCGAAGGCCGACCTGGTCTACGCCTACCTCGACGACCGACATGCCGAATGGCTCGAGCTCTACCGGCTACGACTGGGTACCGATACCGACCCGCGCCACGGCGTCCTCGCCGTGTTCGACGCCTACCTCGACCACGCCGCGCTCGCCTGCAACCGTGAATTCCGCGGATGTGGGCTGCTCAACGCCGCCGCCGAGCTTCCCGCCGGCGACGCGGGCCGCGCCATCGTCGCGGCCCACAAGGACCACGTCGAACGCCTCATTGCGAGCCATCTCGGGGCACTCTTCCCCGACCGTCCCGACCGCGTCACCCGACTGGCCGAACACCTGAGCTTCCTGCTGGAGGGGGCGATGGTTCGCGCCGGACTCGACGGCGACGACACGCGCCTGCGGCACGCCCGCACCCTTGCCGTCGACCTTCTCGAGGACCTGTGAACCACCCCGACCACAAGATCACGCGCGTGGGAACACTCCTCGTTCTCCTCGCCGCAACGCTGTGGGGTACGACCGGCACCGCCGCCACCTTCGCATCGGGCGTGAGCCCACTCGCGATCGGCGCGGTGGCCATGGGTGTCGGCGGCCTACTCCAGGCGTGTGTCGCCGCCGGCCGGATCCGCAGTCACGCGGGGCATCTGCGTGCCCACCGCACCACGGTCGCGGTCGGCGCAGCATCGGTCGCGATCTATCCGCTCGCCTTCTACAGCTCCATGCATCTGGCCGGAGTCGCGACGGGCACCGTCGTGTCGATCGGTGCCGCCCCCCTGGCCTGCGCACTCATCGAACGCGTCGCCGACGGCAGGCCACTGACCCGACGGTGGATGGTGGCCACCGGCCTCGGTGTCGCCGGGACCGTACTGCTCTGCGTGGCGCACGCCGCGGCCCCCGACACCTCCGATGCGGGCGCGCTGCGAACACTGTTCGGTATCGGCCTCGGCCTCGTTGCTGCGACGATGTATGCGCTGTATTCCTGGGCGGCCCACCGATTGATGTCGCATGGCATCTCCGCGTCCGCTTCGATGGGGGCCATCTTCGGTGTGGGTGGGCTTCTGCTGGTGCCGGTCATTCTCGCCACCGGCGCACCACTGCTGTCCTCATGGACGAACATCGGCGTGGGAATCTATCTGGCCCTCATCCCGATGTTCGTCGGCTATCTCGTCTTCGGCTGGGGGCTGCGCCATGTCACCGCCGGGACCGCCACCACGCTCACCCTGCTCGAACCGGCGGTCGCGGCGGTTCTCGCCGTCGCCGTTGTGGGCGAACATCTCCCGGCGGCCGGGTGGGTGGGAATCCTGCTCGTCGCCGCGTGCCTGGCGGTGCTCACCGTTGCGCGCCGACCACGGTCACTTCGAGGTCTCATGACATCGGCTTGCGCCACGTCACGGCATACCGGAACAACGGCAGCAACTTCCATTGCGCACCAGGTAATTCCCGCATCGCACACTGACGCACCTCGGTATACGAGTGCGGTGGTGGCCACACCGTCGGCGCCGAATGGTCCCACTGTCCACGCCGCAGTGACAGCCATCGATGCTGCACAACACCGAGCAGCCCGAGACCATGCTCCGATATCCGAGTCGGCCGCGCAAGGCCGACCATAACCAGCGTTCCCCCTGGCGATGTCAGGTCGGACAACCGCCGAAACGCCGCGGACAGATCGGGGAGGTGATGCAGCGTCGCCACCGAGGCGACGACATCAAAGGTCCGGCCGAACGGATGGTCCATCACGTCGTCCCGAATCCATTCGATGCCCGTCGCCTCGCTCCGCGCGCGGTCCAGCACAGCCTCGTCGATGTCGATGGCGACCACCTCGGGAATCCGTTCACGCAGTTCGGCTGCGAGCAGTCCGTCGCCGGTCCCGACGTCTAGCGCACTGCGCGCATGTGGGGGCAGCCCAGCCATGATCAGCCGGTGGTAGTGAATGTTGTGATTCCACCGCGCGCCAGCCCCGTCACCCACGCGGCGAGCCTACCAGCGTTCTACGGCAACGTCTTTCGACCATTGCATCGGAACGTCACCGGAGTCGATAGGTCAACGCCACCGCTCCGGAACCGGGTTCCTCGCGTCCGGTCAACTCTAGGTCGAGCGGCCGGGACAGCCCGGAGAAGAGCGTCGGCCCATAACCGATCGTTCGGCAGTAGGTGCGGTCCACTCGGGCGCCGACCCCGGCGGAATCGGCAGTCGCCATGCCGATTCCAACATCTCGTAGGTGACGCGGGGAAACCCCTCGCGATGGTCGCAGCATCCGTCCAGCGAGACGTTGATCGGGTATAGGAGCGGTTGCATGCGCCCGATGATGGTGTCGTCACGCTGGTCAGGCAGCCGTGCAACTTCCGTCGCAGAACACGTCATTGGCGGTCTTGCCGCAGCGACAGGCCGCCATCCGCGTTTCGTGTCGGTCGATCTCCACACCGTCACGGACCTCCGCAATGGTGAGGTTGCCACGCAACAACAGGGGTCCGCCGTCCAGAGGCGTTGCCGTCGTGGATGAGTCGGGCATTTCACGAATACCGGAGCCCAGCCGGTACTGCAATGCGCCGCTGGGACAACGACGCACGACCTCGGCGACGGTATCCGCGTCGGCCTGTGCGGGATCGATCCACGGCCGGCGTCCGGTGTCGAACACCGTGGGGAGCCCGCGAACGCATTCGGCGAAGTGCCGGCATCGTGCGGCGTCGAAGCTGACGGTGATATCCGGTGCCGTGTAATGCTTGCCTTCATCGAAGGGGTCGATATCGTCGGCCATCACGTCTCCTGGGCTGGTGGAGGATCTTGCTTACCCGGCCCAGTATTCGCGTCCGGTCTCCACGCCGCCACCAAGGTCGACCTATCCGGCCACACACCCAGCGCGACCCGATGAGAAATACTGAACCGATGAATGCGCACGTGAGGCCACTGACCGTCGACGACCACGATTCCTGGCTGCCACTGTGGCACGGCTACCTCGAGTTCTATCGTCATCATCTCAGCGACGCGCAGACAGAGCGCACCTTCCGACGACTGCTCGACGACGCGGTCGCCATGTGGGGTGCGGTGGCCGTCGCGGACGGCGTCGTCGTCGGCATCGTCCATTGGCTCACCCACCCATCGACGTGGAGCGACAAGCCGTACTGCTACTTGGAAGATCTCTACGTCGCGGTCGATGCACGATCCTCGGGTGTGGGGGCCGCACTGATCGAGCATGTGACGGCGTGGGCCGCTGCCCGTGACCTCCCCAAGGTGTACTGGCAGACCGCGCAGGACAACTCGACCGCTCGTCGACTCTACGACCGGCTCGCCACCAGCGAGTTCGTGGTCTACGAGGTTGAGCTCGACTGAGGGGCGTCGGGGGCCGAGTCTGTCGGTGGTGGTCGATACCCTGAGTCATCGAACACACCAGCGATCCCGGAGGTCCACCATGCCCATCCCGACCACCACCGCACCGACCACACCCCGTTGCGACTCCACCGACCTGTTCGACACCACCCCGCCAGCCGAACTGAGCGCCGTCCAGATCGAAGAACGCCTCATCGGCCACGCCACCCAAATCGCCGCCCTCACCGCACGATTCCTCGAACTCCTCGCCGAATTCGAAGACCGCCACACCTGGGTCGGCGACGGCATCCTCTCCCTCGCACACTGGCTATCCCTCCGCGCCGGACTCTCCCTGCGCACCGCCCACGACCACGTCCGCGTCGCGCGCGCCCTCCGACACCTCCCCCGCATCCACACCGCCTTCACCCACGGACAACTCTCCTACTCCAAAGTCCGCGCCATCACCCGCGTCGCCACCCCCGACCGCGAACCCGAGCTCCTCAACATCGCGCTGTCCGCCGACGCCGCCCAAATCGAGCTCCTTGTCCGCGCCATGCGCAACATCGACGACCACCGCTACGAAAACCACACCCGCCCAGCGCAATCCACCGCGACCTGGCGCTGGAACACCGACGACACCCTCTCCGTCAGCATGCGCCTGGCACCCCTCGACGGCGCAGGCTTCCTCGCCGCCATCGTCCGCGCCGAATACGAACGCACCCGCACCACCGACGACCCCGACATCGGACCCCTCACCGAGGACCACCCCACCACCGACCCTGACACACCAGCAATACCCGGCGACCTCTCCGACCTGCACCTGTGGCGCAACACCCCCGCCAACATCGCGCCCGCACTCATGCTCATGGCCGACACCATGCGCACAACCGTCGACGTCCCCGTCCTCGCCCCTGGCGCCGAAGTCATCATCCACACCTACGACAACGCACCCGACACCCCAGACAGCAACAGCACCACCGACAGCGACAGCGACATTGATTCGACTGCGTGGGACCCCACTCGGTCGAATCCGGCTGCGCCACCGGCCGATCCACACCTGAACAACGGACCCGCCCTCACCGACACCGAACTCGCCGAAGCCGACTGCACCGGTGGTCACCGCCACGTCGGCCACGACCGGCGCGGCGTCGTCGCCCTCTGGGGTCGCAAGCGCCGCTCACCCAATGCCGCGATGATGCGCATCATCCTCGACCGAGACCACACCTGCCGATACCCCGGATGCGGACGCACCCGACACCTCCACGCCCACCACGTCACCTGGTGGTCCCGCGGCGGCGACACCCACCCCGACAATCTCATCCTGCTCTGCTCCGCCCACCACCGCGCCCTACACCACGGAGCGTTCTCCATCACCACCCACGCCCAGCAACGCTTCACCTTCCACCGCACCAATGGAACCGAAATACATCCCGCCCCACCACAACACACACCCGACGGCTGGACCCCCGCACCCATACCCCACGACGCCGTGGTACCCATCAACCCCGGAAGACTCGACCTCGGCTACACCACCGAAATCCTCTACGCCATCTGGGACCACCGCCACCGAGAACAACGCACCACCCAACTCGCCCACGCCGCCTGACCGACGAACCCCAGCGTTCCGCGGAACGCTGAAGTGAATCACCCCCGGTTTCGTGCCGCCTCGATGGTGGGCTGATCCTCGGGGTTGAGGCCAGCGTAGTGGGTGTGTTCGTACTCGTTGGGTGGGACC